>JBIKXN010000217.1:0-6337 GCA_044355765.1 Alphaproteobacteria bacterium | reverse complement strand
GGCGACCTGTCGACGGTCATGAGCCCGCGCACGGTCATCACCTGGGCCGAGAACGCGCGGATCTTCAACGACGTCGCCTTCGCGTTCCGCATCACCTTCCTCAACAAGTGCGACGAGGTCGAGCGCGCGACGGTGGCCGAGTACTACCAGCGCTGCTTCGGCACCGAGCTCGACATGGGCGCGGGCAAGGCGCGCCTGGCCTGAGCGGGTCGCACGCGATGGCGGCGAAGCCAACAGACGGCCCGGTGGAGGCATTTCGTCAGGTCACGGCGGCCGCGATGCGCGCGATCGCGCGCGAGCCCGAACTGCAGGTCGCGTTCGCGCCCGAGCCTGCCGGGCTGCGCGGGAAGGAAGCGCGGCTGCCGGCACCGTCGCGCGAGGTGACGCGCGAGGAGACGGCGATCGTGCGCGGCGAGGCCGACGCGATCAGCCTGAAGCTGCGTTTCCACGACGAGGCGCTGCATCGCCGGCGCGCGCCCGCCGGCGCGCTGGCGCGCCAGGTGTTCAACGCCGTCGAGCAGGCGCGCTGCGAGGCGCGCGGCGCGCGGCGCATGGCAGGCGTCGCCGGCAATCTCGCCGCCGCCAGCGAGGAGCGCTGCCGCACCCAGGGCTTCGCGCGGGTCACCGAGCGCGAGGCCGCGCCGCTGGTCGAGGCTGTCGGCCTGATGGCGCGCGAGGCCTTCGCCGGCCAGGCGGTGCCGCAATCCGCCCGCCGGATGGTCGATCTCTGGCGGCCCTGGATCGAGGCCAAGGCGGGCACCGATTTCGAGAAGCTGGCGAAGGCGGTCGACAACCAGGCGGCCTTCGCGGACCTGGCGCGGCGGCTGATCGAGGATCTCGAACTCGGCGAACCCGAAGCCGCCGAGTCCGACCCCGAGGATGATCAGGGCCAGGGGCAGCAGGAACAGGAACAGGCGCAGCAGGGCACGCGCGGCGAGGCGGAGCAGGACTCCGCCGACGACGGCATGAGCGGCGAGAGCCGCGAGGAGGCCGGCGAGGAGGGCGCCGAAGGCGCTGCCGAGGATGCCGAGGGCGAGGACGGGGTCGGCATGGGCGAGGACGGGCCGGAGCGCCCGGGCCGTCGCTGGCGCCCGCAGAACGACTGGTCGGGGCAGAACGCGCTGCCGGCCTACAAATCCTTCACCGCCGAATTCGACGAAGTCGTCGACGCGGAGTCGCTGTGCGACGCCGAGGAGCTGGCGCGGCTGCGGCTGCATCTCGACCAGCAGCTCGGGCATCTGCAGAGCGTCATCGGCCGGCTGGCCAACCGGCTGCAGCGGCGGCTGCTGGCCAAGCAGAACCGCTCCTGGGAATTCGACCTCGAGGAGGGGCTGCTCGACGCCGCGCGGCTGTCGCGCGTGGTGACGGCACCGGCCTATCCGCTGTCCTACAAGCGCGAGCGCGACACCGAGTTCCGCGACACGGTGGTCGGGCTGCTGATCGACAATTCGGGCTCCATGCGCGGCCGGCCGATCACGGTCGCCGCCATGTCGGCCGACATACTGGCGCGCACGCTCGAGCGCTGCGGCGTCAAGGTCGAGATCCTCGGCTTCACGACGCGCGCCTGGAAGGGCGGGCAGAGCCGCGAGCGCTGGCTGGCCGCGGGCAAGCCAGCGGCGCCGGGCCGGCTCAACGACCTCAGGCACATCGTCTACAAATCCGCCGACGCGCCGTGGCGGCGCGCGCGCCGGTCGCTCGGCCTGATGCTGCGCGAGGGGCTGCTGAAGGAGAACATCGACGGCGAGGCGTTGCTGTGGGCGCATGACCGCCTGCTGCCGCGCCCGGAGAAGCGCAAGATCCTGATGGTCATCAGCGACGGCGCGCCGGTCGACGACTCCACCCTGTCGGTCAATCCCGGCAACTATCTGGAAAAGCACCTGCGCGAGGTGATCGCCTATATCGAGGCGCGCTCGCCCGTCGAGCTCACCGCCATCGGCATCGGCCACGACGTCACGCGCTATTACCGGCGCGCGGTGACGATCGTCGACGCCGAGCAGCTGGGCGGCACGATGCTCGAGAAGCTGGCCGAACTCTTCGACGACGACGAGCCGAAGCCGGCGCGCGGCGCGGGAAGTCGCCGCCGCGCATGAACGCAACCCCCACCGCGAGGAACGCCATGCCCGACGATTCAGCGAAGTCGCTTTTCCCGCCCGTCGAGCCGCTCGGCCGGCGCGGTTTCATCGGCGCGTCCGCGCTGGCCGGCTACACGCTGGCCGCAGGCCCCGTGCAGGCGCAGACGGTGATCCGCACCGACACCGCGGGCCTGGTCGCCGGCGACGTCACGATCGCGACCGCCAGCGGCGCGATGGGCGGCTATCGCGCCAAGCCCGCCGCCGCGCCCGCTACCGGGCTTCCCGTCGTCGTCGTGATGATGGAGGTGTTCGGCCTCCACGAATGGATCAAGGACGTCTGCCGGCGCTTCGCCAAGGCCGGCTATCTGGCCGTGGCGCCCGATTACTATTTCCGCCAGGGCAAGCTGGACGGCGCCACCGATTTCCAGACCCAGATCATGCCGATCGTCATGCGCAAGCCGGACGACGAGCTGATCACGGACATCGACGCCACGATCGCCTTCGCGGGCGGCGATGGCGGCGATCTCGCGCGCGTCGGCGTGACCGGCTTCTGCCGCGGCGGGCGCAACACGATCGTCTATGCGGCCGAGGGAACCCGGGCGCGCGCGGGCGTCGCCTGGTATGGCGGCAACCTCACCACCAGCAACGAGTTCCTCAACCGCAGGCCGATCGACGTCGCGGCGCGTATCCGCATGCCGCTGCTCGGGCTCTATGCGGGCGACGATCCCGGCATTCCGCCCGATCAGGTCGAGATGCTGAAGGCGGCGCTCGGCCGCTCGGGCCAGAAATGGGATCTGGTCGTCTATCCCGGCGCCAAGCACGGCTTCCTCGCCGATTACCGCGCCTCGTACAGCGCCGAGGCGTCGGCCGCGGCCTGGCCGCGCTGCCTCGCCTGGTTCAAGGAGCACGGCGTCGGCTGACCGCCGCGGTTCTCGAAAGCCGAAGGGCCGCCGCGGTCTCCCGCGGCGGCCCTTCGTGTGTCTGCGGCGAGGCCGGTGCGCCGATCAGGCCGCGGCTGCCGCCGCCTTGCGGGCCTTGGCACGGTCGATGCGGGCGCGCAGGCGGGCGAGCTCGGGGTCGAGCTTGGTCTTGGCCTGGCCGGTGATCCAGGCGTCGAGGCCGCCGGCGGCCTCGATCGTGCGCAACCCGTTGGTCGACAGCCGCAGCTGAACGCTGGCGCCCAGGGCGTCGGACAGCAGCGAGGCGCGCTGCAGATTGGGCATGAAGCGCCGCTTGGTCTTGTTGTTGGCGTGGCTGACATTCCTGCCGACCAGGATCGTCTTGCCGGTGACGGCGCAGCGACGGGACATCGCGGAATTCCTTCGTTCGACGAACTGGGCGCGGCGCCCCGTGTGGAGCGCCTCGCCGGATGGGCAGCGGTGTTTAAGCGAGGCCGCGCGGCCGGTCAAGCCTGGGGTCCGGCGGCCGCGGGGGCACCGGACTGGCGCGCCTCGGCCTCGCGGTCGAGAAAGGCCGCCAGCACCTGCCGCGCCGCGGCGACTGGCGACAGGCGGCCGGCGGCGACCCCGGCTTCGAGCCCGGGCAGCATGGGCGCGGCGCGCGGGTCGGCCGCCAGCGCCGTGCGCAGCGCGGTCTCGATCTCGCGCCACATCCACGCGACGGCCTGGCGGGCGCGCCGCTCGGCGATCCTGGACACGCCCAGGGTGTCGCGGAAGCGCGCGATCTCGGTCCAGACCGCGTCGATCCCCGACCGCTCGCGCGCCGAAACCAGCAGCACCGGCGGGACCCAGTCGGCGCGTGCCGGCCGCAGCAGCCCGATCGCGGCGCGGTAATCGGCCGCCGCCCGCTGAGCCGCCGCGGCGAGATCGCCATCGGCCTTGTTGACGAGCACGATGTCCGCGAGTTCGACGATCCCCTTCTTGATCCCCTGCAGGTCGTCGCCGCCGCCGGGCGGCAGCAGCAGGAGGAACAGGTCGACCATCTCGGCCACGGCCGTCTCGGACTGGCCGACGCCGACGGTCTCGACGACCACGACGTCGAAGCCCGCCGCCTCGCAGAGCAGCGACGCCTCGCGGGTCCGCCGCGCGACGCCGCCCAGCGTGGTGCCGGCGGGCGAGGGCCGGATGAAGGCCCGCGGGTCGCGCGACAGCGTCTCCATGCGGGTCTTGTCGCCCAGGATCGAGCCGCCGGTCAGCGGCGAGGACGGGTCGACCGCCAGAACCGCCGGACGGTGGCCGCGCGCGATCAGGAACTGGCCGAAGGCTTCGATGAAGGTCGATTTCCCGACCCCGGGCGCGCCCGAGATGCCGATCCGCAGCGCCCCGCCGGTGCGCGGCATCAGCAGGCCGAGCAGCAGATCGGCCGCCGCGCGGTGGTCGGTGCGCTGCGACTCGACGATGGTGATCGCCTGCGCCAGGGCGCGGCGTGTCCCGGCGGCGACGGCGGCGGCCAGCGCGGGGACGTCGGGCGCCGCCAAGCCGCCGCCGCCGAGGCTCACGAGAGTCCCTTGCGGCCGATCTCGAGGAATTTCTCGCGCCGCATGGCGCGCAGCGCGTCGCCGTCGACCGGCGCGAGATCGCGCAGATGCGCGGCGATCGCCTTGCCCACCGCCGCGATCGTCGCGGCGGGCTGGCGATGCGCCGCGCCGAGCGGCTCGGGCAGGATCTCGTCGATGGCGCCGAGGCGGTAGAGATCCTGCGCGGTCAGCTTGAGCGCGTCGGCTGCGTCGGGAGCGTTCTCGCGCGTGCGCCACAGGATGGACGCGCAGCCCTCGGGGCTGATCACCGAATAGATCGCGTTCTCGAGCATCAGCACCCGGTTGGCGGCGGCGATCGCGATAGCGCCGCCAGAGCCGCCCTCGCCGATGACGACGGCCACGAACGGCACGCGGATGCTGAGGCAGGTGTCGATGGCGCGGGCGATCGCCTCGGCCTGGCCACGCGCCTCGGCGTCGATGCCGGGATAGGCGCCGGAGGTGTCGACCAGCGCCACGACCGGCAGCTTGAACCGGTCGGCGAGCTGCATCAGGCGCTGCGCCTTGCGATAGCCCTCGGGTCGTGCCATGCCGAAATTGTGCTTCACGCGGCTTTCGGTGTCGTGACCGCGCTCCTGCCCCAGCACGACGCAGGACCTGCCCTCGATCCGGCCCAGCCCGCCGAGGATCGCCAGATCGTCGCCGAAAAGGCGGTCGCCGGCCAGCGGCGTCCAGTCCTCGACCAGCGCGCCGATATAGTCGAGGGCATGCGGGCGCTCGGGATGGCGCGCGACCTGGACCTTCTGCCAGGGCGTCAGCTTGGAATAGGTCTGCCGCAGCTGGCGCTCGACCTTGACCTGCAGCCGCGCGACCTCCTCGGCGATGTTGAGATCGGACGAGCCCGAGAGATGGCGCAACTCCTCGATCTTGCCTTCGAGTTCGGCGATGGGCTTCTCGAATTCGAGGTACTGGGCCATTTCGGTGTCCGTCAGGCCGGCTTGGCTTCGTGGGCGACCACCCAGTCATAGGCGGGCAGGGTCAGGAAATCGACGAAGCGTGGGGCTTCGCTCCAGTCGCGGAACATCCGCGCGGCGTCCTTGTAGCGGGTCTTGCGGAAGGCCGCGCCCAGCCGTTTCTCAACCTTCTTCAGTTCGTCGGCGAGGAGGGCGCGGAAGAGCGTGCGGTCGACGACCCGCCCGTCCGCCAGCTTGGCGCGATGATGGATCTGCTGCCACACCTGGGCGCGGCTGATCTCTGCCGTCGCCGCGTCCTCCATGAGATGGTTCAGCGGCACGCAGCCGATCCCGCGCAGCCACGCCTCGACATAGCCGAGGCCGATCGCGATGTTCTGGCGCAGCCCGGCTTCGCTGCGCGTTCCTTCCGGTACCTTGAGCAGGTCGGCCGCGGTCGGCGCCACGTCCTGGCGGCGGCGATAGATCTGGTTGGCGGCCGGCATGATGCGGTCGAAGATCTCCTTGGCGACCGGCACCAGCGCCGGATGCGCGACCCAGGTGCCGTCATGGCCGTCGGTGGCCTCGCGCTCCTTGTCGGCGCGCACCTTGGCCATCGCGGCGTCGTTGGCGGCGGGGTCGTCCTTGATCGGGATCTGGGCCGCCATGCCGCCCATCGCGTGGACGCCGCGGTTGTGGCAGGTGCGGATCAGCAGCTGCGAATAGGAGCGCATCATGTGCGTCGTCATCGTCACCTGCGCGCGGTCCGGCATGAGACGATCCGCGGCGCGGGCGAATTTCTTGATGAAGGAGAAGATGTAGTCCCAGCGCCCGCAGTTGAGCCCCGCGGAATGCTCGCGCAGTTCGAAGAGGATCTCGTC
>JBIKXN010000139.1:0-8359 GCA_044355765.1 Alphaproteobacteria bacterium | reverse complement strand
CCTCGCCCGCTGAACACGGACGGGCCTGTCCTGGACAGGCGAGTCGCGCCAACCGTATAAGCGAATCGTACTGCTGACCGGGCGATTCCCATGCACGACATCAAGACGATCCGCGACGACCCCGCGGGCTTCGACGCTGGCCTGGCGCGACGCGGGCTGCCGCCGCTGGCCGTCCAGGTCCTGGCGATCGACCAGACGCGACGCGAGGCGCAGGCGCGCCGCGACTCCCTGCTCGCGCGCCGCAACGCCGCGTCCAAGGAGATCGGGCTCGCCAAGTCCCAGAAGCGCGGCGGCGACGCCGATGCGCTGATGGCCGAGGTGGCCCGCCTCAAGGACGAGATCCGCGACGCGGAGACCGAGGAGGCGGCAGCGACGTCGCGCCTCGACGCCGAGCTTTGCGTCGTGCCGAATATTCCGGCGCGCGACGTGCCCGAGGGCGCCGACGAGAGCGGCAATGTCGAGGTTCGGCGCTGGGGGGCGCCCCGCGAATTCGCCTTCGCGCCGCGCCAGCACTACGAGCTGGGCGAGGGGCTCGGCATGATGGATTTCGAGCGCGCCTCGCGGATCTCCGGCGCGCGCTTCACGGTGCTGAAGGGCGCCCTGGCGCGGCTGGAACGCGCGCTGGCGCAATTCATGCTCGACCTGCACACGCAGACCTTCGGCTACACCGAGACCAGCCCGCCGATGCTGGTGCGCGACGCCGCCGCGTTCGGCACCGGCAACCTGCCGAAATTCGCCGAGGACCTGTTCCGGACCACCAATGGCTATTGGCTCATCCCGACCGCCGAGGTGCCGCTGACGAATCTCGTCGCGGGCGAGATCGTCGACGAGGCCACCCTGCCGCATCGCTACACCGCGCATACCGCCTGTTTCCGCTCCGAGGCCGGCGCGTCCGGGCGCGATACCCGCGGCATGCTTCGCCAGCATCAGTTCTACAAGGTCGAGCTGGTCTCGATATCGGCGCCCGAGCAATCCGAGGCCGAGCACGAGCGCATGACCGCCGCGGCGGAGGAAGTTCTCAGGCGGCTCGAACTGCCCTATCGCGTCATGCTGCTGTGCGGCGGCGACATGGGCTTCGCCTCGCGCAAGACCTACGACATCGAGGTCTGGCTGCCGGGGCAGAACGCCTATCGCGAGATTTCGTCCTGCTCGAACTGCGGCGACTTCCAGGCCCGGCGCATGGATGCGCGCTGCCGCAAGCAGGGCGAGAAGGGCACGCGCTTCGTGCACACGCTCAACGGCTCGGGCATCGCCGTTGGGCGCGCCCTGATCGCGGTGCTGGAAAACCACCAGGACGGTCAGGGCAGGATCGCGGTGCCGCGCGCGCTGCAGCCCTACATGGGCGGATTGGAGACGATCGCATGACCGACATGGGCGGCCGGACGATCGATCTCGCCAAGGCGCGGATCCTGGTCACCAACGACGACGGCATCGACGCGCCCGGGATCAAGATCCTCGAGCGCGCGGCGCGCAAGCTGTCGCGCGACGTCTGGGTCGTGGCGCCGGAGACCGAGCAGAGCGCGGTCGCCCATGGTCTCACGATCCGCCGTCCGCTGCGCGTACGGCAGGTCGGCGAGCGGCGCTTCGCGGTTGACGGCACGCCCACCGATTCCGTGCTGCTGGCGATCGGCCATGTTCTCAAGGATCGTCGGCCGACGCTGTGCCTGTCGGGGGTGAACAGGGGCGCCAATCTGGGCGACGACGTCACCTATTCGGGCACGGTCGCCGCGGCGATGGAGGCGACCCTGCTCGGCGTCCCGTCGATCGCTTTCAGCCAGGTCTTCACCAAGCGCGACGTGGTCGAGTGGAAGACCGCCGAAACCTTCGTGCCCAAGATCGCGCGCCAGCTGACGCGGATGGGCTGGCCCGCCGACGTGCTGATGAACGTCAATCTTCCGGATCGTCCGCCGACCCGCGTACGCGGCGTCAAGGCCGTCGCGCAGGGCAGGCACAAGATCGGCGACGAGCTGATCGAGAACCGCGACCCGAGGGGGCAGAGCTATTTCTGGATCGGCGCGATGCGCCAGTCCGAGCCCGATCGCGCGGGAACCGACCTCCACGCCGTCGACGCCGGCTGGATCTCGGTGACGCCGCTGCATCTCGACCTTACCCATGGCGAGACGCTGGCGCGCATGGCGAGCCTGATGGGATGACGACGGCGAACCACAAGATCCGGCTGGTGATGGACCTGCGCCGCGCGGGCGTCGCGGACACGCGCGTTCTCGCGGCGATGGAGCGCACGCCGCGCGAGAGCTTCTGCGCGCCGCAGTTCCTCGACCGCGCCTACGAGGACACGGCGCTGCCGATCGCGCATGGACAGACGCTGAGCCAGCCCACGGTGGTCGGGCTGATGACCCAGGCGATCGAGCCAGGCCCGCGTCACAAGGTGCTGGAGGTAGGAACCGGATCGGGCTACCAGGCGGCGGTGCTCGCACAACTGTGCCGCCGGCTCTACACCGTGGAGCGCCACAGACCCCTGCTGCAGGACGCCGAGAAGCGCTTGGGTGCGCTCGGCATCCGCAACGTGGTGACGCGTCACGGCGATGGCTGGCGGGGCTGGCCCGAGCAGGCGCCCTTCGATCGCATCATCGTCACCGCGGCCCCCGGCGATGTGCCGGCGGCGCTGGTCGACCAGCTCGCCGAGGGCGGCATCATGGTGATCCCGGTCGTGCGCGACCGGCGCGACCAGACGCTGGTGCGCATCCGCAAGCAGGCAGGCAGCGTCGCGATCGAGGATCTCGCCTCGGTGCGCTTCGTGCCCATGGTCCAAGGCGTTGCGACAGACGGCGATGCGCAATCCGATCCTGGCTCCTCGATCCGCCACAGCGCGTGACCTCCGGCCAGCGCCGGCGGTCCTCGCGATCCGCGGCGCGCTGGTCGCCGGGCTGCTCGCGCTCGCAGCGGGATGCGCGCCGCGCAGCGGCGGTCCGGCGCCGGTCTCGACGCCCGAGAGTGGCCGCCCACGCCCCGTCGCCGTCGCACCGTCCGGCGGTCAGGGTGCGACCGCCGTCGTCCAGGCGGGCGACACGCTGTTCGCGGTGGCCCGGCGGCACGACGTGGCGCTGCGTGCGCTGATCGACGCCAACGACCTCCAGGCGCCGTACCGGGTGTTTCCGGGCCAGCGCCTGCGGCTTCCGACGCGCAGACCGGCTGCTGCGGCGGCGCCGCCCGTGGCCGCGGGCGGCGCGGCTCCGGTTCTGGCGGAGACGCCGCGCGCCGCACCGGCCGCGCCCGGCCGCGCGGCGGCGGAACCCGATCAGCCGGCCCAGGGCGATCCGACCGCGCCCGCGCGGGCGGGCCGCTTCGCCTGGCCGGTGCGCGGCACGATCGTCTCGTCCTTCGGGGCCAAGCCGGGCGGGCTCCAGAACGACGGCATCAACATCGCCGCGCCGCGCGGAACGCCGGTGCGCGCCGCCGAGAACGGCGTCGTCGTCTACTCAGGCAACGAGTTGCGCGGGTTCGGCAATCTCCTGCTGCTGCGCCATGCCGATGGCTGGATGAGCGCCTACGCGCATCTGGACGAGATGCTGGTCGAGCGCGGTGCGCAGGTTCTCCGCGGCCAGACGATCGGCCGGGTCGGCCAGACCGGCACCGTCGCGTCGCCGCAACTGCATTTCGAACTGCGGCGCGGCGGTCGTGCCGTCGATCCGCGCGGCCAGCTGCCGCTGGAATCGGCAGCGGCCGAATAGCCGCGCGTCGCGCCGCGGCGTCAGTCCAGCGTCTTGCCCAACCGCCCGGCGAGGTCCTGGACGAATTGCCAGGCGACGCGCCCCGAGCGCGCGCCGCGGGTCACCGACCACTCGATCGCCTCGGCGCGCAGCGTCTCGTTCGCCACGCCGAGGCGATGCGCCTGCGCATAGGCCTCGATCATGGCAAAGAACGTGTCCTGGTCGCAGCCATGGAAGCCGAGCCATAGGCCGAAGCGGTCGGACAGCGACACTTTCTCCTCGATCGCCTCGCCGGGATGGATGGCGGAGGCGCGCTCGTTCTCGATCATGTCGCGCTTCATCAGGTGACGCCGGTTGGAGGTCGCATAGAAGACGACGTTGTCGGGGCGCCCCTCCACGCCGCCCTCGAGCACGGCCTTGAGCGACTTGTACGCCGCATCCTCCTGTTCGAAGGACAGGTCGTCGCAGAACAGCACGAAGCGCCTGGCCGCGATGCGCAGATGGGCGAGCAACTCGGGCAGGGTCGGGATGTCCTCGCGGTGGATCTCGACCAGGGCGAGCGCGCCGGGACGTTCGGCGTTGACCGCCGCATGGACCGACTTGACCAGCGAACTCTTGCCCATGCCGCGCGCGCCCCAGAGCAGCGCGTTGTTGGCGGGAAAGCCGGCGGCGAAACGCCGCGTGTTGTCGAGCAGGATGTCGCGCTGGCGCTCGATACCGCGCAACAGCCCGATCGCCACGCGGTTGACCTTCGCCACCGGCGCGAGGCGCCCGTCCGCGTGCCAGACGAAGGCGTCGGCGGCGGCGAAATCGGGGGCGGGGCGCATGGGCGGCGCGGCGCGCTCGAGGGCGACGGCGATACGCTCGAGGAGCGCTGCGAGGTCGTGCTGTGTCATGGGCCTGGGTCCGGGTTCGGGGAGCGGCGGGCGCGGACCCTAGAGCAGTTTACGGCCGCATGGAATCCGGGAGCGAAGTCCTGGCGGTACAGCTGCGGCCATCCATGCTGGCCTCTGCGACCCGGTCGCCAGCTCGAATCGCGTTTCGCGCGGCCGGGGCTTCGCTCTCCGGTTCCATATGGCCGGAAACTGATCGCGGAGCGGCAGCCCGGCCAGGGGGCAAGCCTAACCCCTTGCCGGCGTTGCAATCCGGGGAACGGATTGTATATTCCCGCGGCTTCGCGGCGACCGCCGCGCGGGCCTCTTCCCCAGGATCAGCCAACGAGGACATGTCGTCGATGCTCATCTCTCCGGCCTATGCCCAGGGTGCCGAAGGCGGCGCCTCGATCCTGATCCAGATGGCGCCGCTGGTCCTGATCTTCGTCGTCTTCTATTTCCTGCTGATCCGCCCGCAGCAAAAGAAGGTCAAGGAGCAGCGCGCGATGCTCGAGGCCGTCAAGCGCGGCGACGTCGTCGTGATGTCCGGCGGGCTCGTCGGCAAGGTCGTGACCGTGGACGGCAACGAGATCGGCCTGGAACTCGCGGCGGGCGTGCGCGTCAAGGCTATCAAGGGGATGATCGTCGAAGTCCGCGCCAAGGGCGAACCGGTGGCCGGCGGCGAGTCGAAGCCAGCCAAGCCGCGCGAGAAGGAGGAGGGCGCCTATTACCGCGCGCTCGGGTTGAAGGCCGACGCCAGCGCCGAGGCGATCGAAGCTGCCTTCGCCGAACGCTCGGGCGACGCGGCGGCCATCGAGGCTCATGAGACGCTCAAGGATCCGGTCAAGCGCAAGCTCTACGATTCGCTCGGCCACGACGACTATGTCTCGCGCGTGAAGACCTGACGCGCGGACGACCGGAACTGGCACGGTAGCCGCCGATGCTCTTTTTCGCCCGCTGGAAGGTCTGGACGATCAACGCGGTCTGCGCGATCGGCATATTGCTGTCGATTCCGGCCTTCTTGCCCCGCGACGGCCTCGGCTTGCCGTCCTGGATGCCTTGGCGGCACGTCAATCTCGGTCTCGACCTGCGCGGCGGATCCTATCTGCTGCTCGAGGTCGACATGCAGGCGGTGATCCGCGAGCGCCTCAACAATCTCCGCGACTCGGTGCTGGTACGTCTGCGCGGCACCGAGATCCGCTATTCGGGGCTGATCATCCGCGGTCAGGGGCTGCAGCTGCAGTTGCGCGACCCCCAGCAGGCGCAGGAGGCGATGCGGCTGCTGCGCGAACTCGCCCAGCCGATCTCGACCGGCGCGTTCGGCGGCACGACCCCCGACGTCGTCGTCGCCGCGACGCCCGAGGGGCTGATCACGCTGGAGTTGTCCGAGGTGGCGCTGCGCGACAAGGCGACCAAGACGATCGAGCAGTCCATGGAGATCGTGCGCCGCCGGCTCGATCCGGAGGGCGTGCGCGAACTCCAGATCGCCCGCCAAGGCAATGCGCGCATCCTGGTCCAGCAGCCGGGCATCGAGGATCTCGAGACCAGCAAGCGGCTGCTCGGTACGACCGCCAAAATGACGTTCCATCTGCTCGACGCGACCGCGGATTGCAGCGGCGGCAGATCGCCGCCCGGGGTGAACTGCCTGCCAGGCAGCGACTCCCGCGACCTCCAGCGCATCTATCCCGTCCGCCAGCGCGTCGAAGTCGACGGCGCCAACCTGACCGACGCGCGCGCCGGCAACAATCCGCAGACCGGCGAGTGGGTGGTCAATTTCTCGTTCGATTCGATCGGCACCCGACGTTTCGCCGATATCAGCCGCGCCAATGTCGGCCAGCCCTTCGCCATCGTGCTCGACGGCAAGGTTCTGACCGCCCCGACGATCCGCGAACCGATCACCGGCGGCCGCGGACAGATCAGCGGCAGCTTCACCGCGGCCTCCGCGAGCGAACTGGCGGTGCTGCTGCGCGCCGGCGCCCTGCCGGCGCCGCTGTCGATCGTCGAGGAGCGCACGGTTGGGCCGGATCTCGGTGCCGACGCGATCCGCGCAGGCATCGTCTCGATCGTCGCCGGTGCGGTTCTGGTGGTGGTCTTCATCGTCTGGACCTACGGCCTGTTCGGCGCCTTCGCCTGCATCGGCCTCGCCGCCAACCTGGCGCTGACGCTGGCCGCGCTGAACCTGCTCGAGGCCACGCTGACCTTGCCGGGCATGGCCGGGGTGCTGCTGACGCTCGGTCTTTCCGTCGACGCGAACATCCTGATCAACGAGCGCATTCGCGAAGAGACCAAGCTCGGCAAGACGCCCTATGCCGCGATGGAGTCGGGCTTCAAGCGCGCCTTCGCGACCATCGTCGATTCGAACCTGACGACCCTGATCAAGATGCTGCTGCTCTACGTGTTCGGCTCGGGACCGGTGAAGGGCTTCGCGGTCACGATCACCTTCGGCATCATCACCTCGATGTTCACCGCCACCGTCATCGTGCGGTTGCTGATGGTGACCTGGCTGCGCTGGCGCAAGCGCAGCGCCCTGCCGGCCTGACGGAGCGCGACGCGCCATGCAGCTTTTTCCGCGCCTTCGTCTGGTTCCCGACGGAACCCGCATCCAGTTCATGCGCGGGCGCTTCGCCGGCCTCGCCCTGTCGGCGCTGCTGTCGGCGCTGTCGGTCTTGCTGTTCTTCGCTCCCGGCCTCAACTACGGCATCGACTTCAAGGGCGGCATCGTCATCGAGGCGCGCGCGCCGGAGGCGGTCGATTTCGGCGCACTGCGTCCCGCGTTGTCGGCGCTCAATCTCGGCCAGGTCGGGCTGCAGCAATTCGGGTCGCCGCAGGATGTCCTGATCCGGCTGGAGCGTCAGCGCGCCGAGGTCGCCGAACGCTGCCGGGCCAAGCGTCCGCCGGCCAACGACCAGGAGCGCCTCGCGCGCCAACGTCCGGTGAGCGAGGAAGAGGCGCAGCAATGCGCCGTCGAGGAGGTGCGCGCCGGCCTCGAGAGCTTCCGGAGCGGCACGCAGGTGCGGCGCGTCGAGGCGGTCGGCGGCTCGGTCAGCCGCGAGCTTTTCGTCAACGGCATGCTCGCGCTCGGCTTCTCGCTCCTGGCGATGCTCGCCTATATCTGGTTCCGCTTCGAATGGCAGTTCGGCGTCGGCGCGGTCATCACCCTGGTGCTCGACGTCACCAAGGTGATCGGCTTCTACGTGCTGACCGGGTTCCAGTTCAACCTGACGGCCATCGCCGCGATCCTCACGATCATGGGCTATTCGATCAACGACAAGGTCGTGGTCTACGACCGGATGCGCGAGAACCTGCGCAAGTTCAAATCCATGAAGCTGCGCGAACTGATCGATCTCTCGATCAACGAGACGCTGTCGCGCACGATCGGGACGTCGATGGCGACGTTCCTGGCGACCATCCCGCTCGCCTTGTTCGGCGGCGAGGCGCTGGAGGAGTTCGCCATCACGATGCTGTTTGGCATAGTGCTCGCGACTTCGTCCTCGATTTTCATCGCGGCGCCCATCCTGCTGTTCCTCGGCGAGGACAAGCTGCGCCGCGGCCCTCCCGCCGAGACCGAAGGCCGGGCGGACGCTCCCGCGGCGCCCTGATCGCGCGATGGCGTCGGCGGGGGATCCACGGGACGGCGGACAGGCCGTGTCGGGAACGCGTCTGCTGATCGACGCCTATGGCGCTGGCGGCTTCCGGGTCGCCGGAACGCGTTTCGAAGGCAGTATCCTGGTGGCGGCGGCGCGGGTCATGCCGTGGCCGGTGGCGGAGCTGGCGGCGGCCACGCCGACCTCGCTAGATGGTCTGTTCGCGGCCGATACC
>JBIKXN010000138.1:0-8360 GCA_044355765.1 Alphaproteobacteria bacterium | reverse complement strand
GATGACGCTCGAGCCGGTCTCGGCGATCAGGAAATTGGCGCCGGTGATTCCGACATCGGCGTCGAAATAGCGCTGGCGCAGGATACCGCGCGCTTCCGCGACCAGCGTCTGCGGTTCGGTCAGGTCGCGTTTCGCGTCGAGATGGGTGTGGGCACGGCGGAAATCGGCCTCGATCGCCGCCTTGGTCAGATGCACCGCCGGCGCGATGATGTGCGAGGGCGCTTCGTTGCGCAGCTGGATGATGTATTCGCCCAGATCGGTCTCGACCGGCGCGATGCCGTGGCTTTCCAGATGGGCGTTGAGGCCGATCTCCTCGGCGATCATCGACTTGCCCTTGGTGACGCTGCGCGCGCCCAGGCGTCGACAGATCCCGAGCACGATTTCGCGCGCCTCCTCGGGCGTGCGGGCCCAGTGGACATGGCCACCGGCCTCTGTCACGCGCCGTTCGAAACGCTCCAGATACCAGTCGATGTTTTCGAGCACGTGGTTCTTGATGTCGCGCGCCTGGTCGCGCAGCGCGTCGAACTCGGGCAGCTTCGCGACCGCCTCGGCGCGCTTGGTCGGGAACCCGACCTTCATCTTCGCCAGCGCCGATTGAAGCGTCGGATTGGCGAGCCCGGCATTGGCGTTGTCGCGGAACTGGTTGGCCGTAGCGTGGATCATCGCGCTTCTCCGATCGGCGGCGCGTCGGCCGTGGTGCCGGCGAGAACCTCCGCGACATGTCGGACTTCGACCGGCCGGGCGCCCTGCTCCATCGCCAGACGCTTGAGCTTGCCCGCCATGTTCATCAGGCAGCCGAGATCGCCGGCCAGCAGCGTGTCGGCGCCCGTGGCGAGGATGTCGGCGGCCTTCTCGGCCACCATCTTGTCGGAGATCTCCGGATACTTGACGCAGAACGTGCCGCCGAAGCCGCAGCATGTCTCGGCGCCGGGAAGCTCGCGCAGCGACAGTCCCGCGACCTTCGCCAGCAGCGCGCGCGGCTGCGCCTTGACGCCCAGTTCGCGCAGGCCCGAACAGGAATCGTGATACGTCACGCTGCGCGCATGGCCGGCGTCGAGCCGCGACACGCCGCGGATGTCGTGCAGGAACGACACCAGTTCGTGGCAGCGCGCCGCGAGATGTCGCGCGCGCGGCGCCCAGGCGGCATCGGCGGCCAGCAGTTCCGGATAATGCTCCTTGATCATGCCGCCGCAGGAGCCCGAGGGAACGACCACGTAGTCGAAATCCTCGAACAGCGCGATCGTGCGACGGGCGAGGTCCGCGGCATCGGCGTTGTCGCCCGAGTTGAATGCCGGCTGTCCGCAGCATGTCTGCATGCCCGGCACCTCGACGTCGCAGCCGGCGTCCTCGAGCAGCTTGACCGCGGCGAAGCCCACCGCCGGCCGGAACAGATCGACGAGGCAGGTCACGAACAGGCCGACACGTGGCCGGCGATTGGTATCGGTCTGGGTCACTCGTCTGGCCGCTGGTCGGTGTGGTGGGGCGCCGCGGCGGCGCCGCCGGTGAGTCCCGGCGCGCCGCAGCCCCCGGTTTTCCCGTTTCCGGCCTGCGGCGTCAATCCGCCGCGCCGCGCCGCGCGGCAAGATCGGTCGGCAGCAGCACCCAGAGCCTGCCTGCCGACCGCATGCGCCCGGCCCGGGACTCGGCCTCGGCACCGCCACCCCAGAAGACGTCGCCACGCACGACACCGCGGATGGCGCCGCCGGTGTCCTGCGCGACCATCAGCCGACCGACGCGGCGCGCAGGATCCAGTGGGTCCTCGGCGTCGAGCCAGACGGGAACGCCGAGCGGCACGTGGCGGGGATCGACGGCAAGGCTGCGGCCGGGCGTCAGCGGAACCCCCTCGCTCCCCAGCGGTCCCTCGCCGGATATCTCGCGGAAGAAGACATAGGAGGGGTTCTCGCGCATCAGCGCGTCGGCGCCGTCCGGGTTCGCCGCGAGCCAGGCGCGGATCGACTGCATGGAGACCTGCTCGCGCGCCAAGTGCCCCCGCTCGACCAGAAGTCGGCCGATCGGAACATAGGGATGGCCGTTCTGCGCCGCGTATCCGACGCGCATCTCGCCGCCTTCGGCGAGCTGGACGCGTCCGGAGCCCTGGATATGCAGGAAGAAGGCGTCGACGGGATCGTCGACCCATACCAGAGGCGCGGCGCGGGCCGCGAGCGCGCCACCTTCGATCTGCGCGCGGGCCGGATAGGGTTGCAGGACACCGTCGACGACGCGGCCAGCCAGGCGCTCGCCGCGCCATGCTTCGCGGAAGCGGCCCAGCTCGACCGCCACCAGATCGTCGGGCCGGGCGAGCAGCGGGGTGCGGAAACCGCCGCCCCGATTGCGGCTGCCTCGCAGGATGGGCTCGTAGTAGCCGGTGAACAAGCCCTGCGCGACGTCGCCGTCGAGCAGCGCGGCCGGCGCAAACCGGCGTTCGACATAGCTGCGCGACGCCGCATCGCCGGCATCGGGGGGCGGCAGGTCGCGGCATGGCGCCTGCCAGTCGGCTGCGCGGCCGAAGCCGGGCGGCCCCAGCGGCGCGTCCGGAGCAAGCCGCAGGATACGCGCGCAGGATCGCGCCAGGGCCGCAAGGGCCTCGCCATGGGCGTCGCCGCTCCAGCCCGGGAGATCCTCGAAAGCCACAGGCTGAAGCCGCGCCACGCCGGTCTGCTGCACCGGCGCGCAGGCCTGGAGCGCGGCGAGGAGTACGGCTGCCAGAAACGCGGCAGGAGGCGCCATCGTCAGGCGGTCGCGGTCTCCGCCAGGAACCAGTTCGGATCGCGCCCGCGCGTATCGCGCGAGAAGGTCCAGATGTCGGTGATCGTCTCGACCTTGGTCGGATCGCCCTCCATCACCTCGCCGGCGGCGTCGCGCGTGACATTGACCTGATCGCTGACGAACCTGATCGTCACCAGCGCGTCGCGCCCGCGCATGCGGGCCGCGACGATGTCCGCGCTGCGGATGCCGATCAGCGTCGTCGCGAGGGTCCAGCCACGTCCCTGCCGGTCGCGGATCGCCTGTGCGAAGCTGTCGTTGACAGGATCGGCGAGCAACGGGCGCAGCCCGGCGGCGTCGCCCTGGGCGAAGGCGGCGACGATCATCTCGAAGGCACGGCGCGCGCCCTGCGCGAAGCCCGCGGCATCGAAACCGGGATCGGCGGACTGGATCTCGGCGATACCCGCCTCGACGCTGCCGGGAGCGGGCGGCGCCGCGGCTTCGGCCGGCGCGCTGGCGGCGTCGGGGAAGCGCACGACGTTGTCGCCCGCAGGTGTCGCCGCGGGCGGGACCTGCTCGGGCTTCTTCGCCCGCCAGCGCTCGGCGTTCTCGTCGCCGGTGCGGCGACCGAGGACGCTGCGCAGGCGCAGGATCAGGAACCCCGCAACCATGGCGAAGAAGATTATGTCGAGAAACGCTATGCCGGATTGATCCATGACGTCGCGCGCTCGTCTGCTAGTGGCGAGGGGCCGGGTGGAGGATCCACGCCACCGGTTTCCCGGTGGCAGTCGCGCCCCCAACAGCCTATTTAGGGCTGGAGACGCCCCCGAACAAGCTTCGCCGGGAAATCATGCTGCTGATCAGGCACGGCCAGTCCGAATTCAACGCCGCCTTCACCCTGACCCGGGTCGACCCGGGCATACCCGATCCGGAGATCACGGCGATCGGGCGCGCGCAGGCGCTGGCGGCGGCGCAGGATCTGGCCGGCCGCGGCGTGTCCCGGCTGGTCGCGAGCCCCTATACGCGCACGCTGCAGACCGCTGCGATCATCGCCGAGGTGCTGCGGCTGCCGATCGAGGTCGATCCCCGGGTGCGCGAGCGCGCCGCCTTCCATTGCGACATCGGCACGCCGGCTGTTCAGCTCGCCCGGCGCTTTCCGGACATCGACTTCTCCGACCTCGAGGATCCGTGGTGGCACGATCACCTCTCCCTCGACCGCGCCGAGACCGAGGCCGAGGTCGGCGCGCGCGCGGCATCCTTCAGGCGGGACATGGCCGCCTTGCCCGATTGGCGCGGCGTCGCCGTGGTCACGCATTGGGGTTTCATGCGCGCCCTCACCGGGCGGCAGGCGCAGAACGGCGAGGTCATGTTCTTCGATCCCGCCGCGCCGTGAGGCCCCGCGCCCGAGCCTCGCGCGTGGACCGCGGCCGGGACGGCGTGGTACAGCCGGGCTCCTCTTTCGGGGAAAAAGAAAGGTTTCCATGAGCGATCCGGCGCAGTCCCCTCTGGCGGGAGCGATCCCGATCACCGTCAACCTGCAATACCTCAAGGACCTGTCCTTCGAGAGCCCGCGCGCGCCGCAGTCGCTGGTCGTGCAAGGCCCCCAGCCGCAGGTCGGCGTGAATGTGCGGGTCGACGGTCGCGGGATCGGCGAGAACACCTACGAGATCGTGCTGCATCTCGAGGTTGGCGCCACCGCGGGCGAGGATCAGGTGTTCCTGGTCGAGCTGGATTATGCCGGGATCTTCACGGTGGCGCCGTTGCCGCCCGAAGTCCTCGGACCGCTGATGATGATCGAGGCGCCGCGGCTGCTCTTTCCCTTCGCGCGGCAGATCGTCTCGTCGGTGGTCTCCTCCGGCGGCTTTCCGCCGCTTCTCATAAACCCGATCGATTTCGCCGATCTCTACCGGCGCCAGCTGGCCGCGGCCAACCAGACGGCCTGAACGCGGCCGTCAGCCCGACCCTTCCGCCTTTTCGTTCCAGATCGGGTTGCGCAGACGCCCGAGAAGTTCCCCGTGCGCCGCCAGTTCCGCCTCGCTGGCAGCGTGCGGTCGCGGCGCGCGGTGGCTGCGCGCGGCGGCGCCGGGCGCGGCAACCGCGGCGGCGACGAGGTCGATCGACACCTGCCTGCCACCGACGAGTTCCAGATAGACCTCTGCGAGCAACTGGGCGTCGAGTAGCGCGCCGTGCAGCGTGCGGTGGGAATTGTCGATGCCGAAGCGCTGGCACAGCGCGTCGAGCGATACGGATTGGCCGGGCAGCTTGCGCCGCGCCAGCGTCACCGTGTCGAGCACACGCTCGCGCGATATCGGCGCGAAGCCGAGCCGGCCGAGTTCCGCGTTCAGGAACCCGACATCGAAATCGGCATTGTGGATGATCAACCGCGCGTCGCCGACGAAGGCGATGAATTCCTCGGCGATCGCGGCGAAGACCGGCTTTCCGCGCAGCTTGTCCGCAGTGATCCCGTGGACGGCCACCGAGTCCGCAGGCACGTCGCGCTCGGGATCGAGATAGTGATGCAGATGCCGGCCGGTCGGCATGAAGCTGTTGAGTTCGACGCAGCCGATCTCGATGATCCGGTGGCCCGATTTCGGATCG
The DNA here is from genome assembly GCA_044355765.1 of Alphaproteobacteria bacterium. Taxonomy (GTDB): domain Bacteria; phylum Pseudomonadota; class Alphaproteobacteria; order CACIAM-22H2; family CACIAM-22H2; genus CAIOSQ01. The sequence continues at coordinate 3,059 of JBIKXN010000138.1, read as the reverse complement.
AGGCCGGTCGTTTCGGTGTCGAGCACGATCTCGCGCATGGCTGCGGTCCCCGGTTCGTCGCTCAGCGCCAGCCGGGCTTCCAGCGCCGCGCCCGGCGCCCCGCGATGTCGCGTAGCGCCGCCGCAAGACCGCGGCTGGTTGCCGCCACGCCGAGAGACGACGTGACGACACGATCGGCGCGGCGGCGCTTGTCCCGGTCCGGCACCTGACGCGCCAGGATCGCATCCAGCTTCGCGGCCGTCATTCCCGGCCGACCCAAGGCGCGGCGGCGCTGCAGCCAGCCAGGCGCCGAAACCACCAGGACCGCGTCGACGCGTCTTTCGGCCCCGGTTTCGAACAGCAGCGGGATGTCGAGCACGACGACGCGGCAGCGCCGCCGCGCCGCTGCCGCGACGAAGGCCACGCATGCCGCGCGCGCCATCGGATGGAGTATCGCTTCGAGCCGGCGCAGCGCCGCGGTGTCCGCGAATACGCGCCGTCCGAGTTCCTGTCGATCGACGGCGCCGTCGCGCACACAGCCCGGGAATTCCGCGGCGACGCGCGCGACGGCCGCCCCGCCGCGTCCGATCAGGTCATGGACGGCGGCGTCGGCGTCGTGCACCGGCAACCTGCGGCGCCGGAGCAATCCCGCCGCGACGCTCTTGCCCATGGCGATCGATCCGGTCAGTCCGACGATCAGCATGCCAGCGGGTCCGTCCGTCGGCGGCCATGCGCGGCCACCGGTCAGGTGTTCATCGCCTCGAAGAAATCCTTGTTGGTCTTCGAACTCTTGAGCTTGTCGATGAGGAATTCCATCGCGTCCGTTGTGCCCATCGGCATGAGGATGCGACGCAGCACGTACATCTTCGCGAGGATCCCCTTGTCGACCAGCAGTTCTTCCTTGCGCGTGCCCGACTTCGTGATGTCGATCGCCGGGAAGGTGCGCTTGTCCGCGAGCTTGCGGTCCAGGATGATCTCCGAGTTGCCGGTGCCCTTGAACTCCTCGAAGATGACCTCGTCCATGCGGCTGCCGGTGTCGATCAGGCCGGTGGCGATGATCGTCAGGCTGCCGCCCTCCTCGATGTTGCGCGCGGCGCCGAAGAAGCGCTTCGGCCGCTGCAGCGCGTTGGCGTCGACGCCGCCGGTCAGCACCTTGCCCGAGCTGGGCACGACCGTGTTGTAGGCGCGGCCGAGACGCGTGATCGAATCCAGCAGTATCACGACGTCGCGCTTGTGCTCGACCAGGCGCTTGGCCTTCTCGATCACCATCTCGGCGACCTGCACGTGGCGCGTCGCCGGCTCGTCGAAGGTCGAGGAGATGACCTCGCCCTTCACCGAGCGCTGCATGTCGGTGACTTCCTCGGGCCGCTCGTCGATGAGCAGCACGATCAGGTAGCACTCGGGATGGTTCGCCGCGATCGAGTTGGCGATGTTCTGCAGCATCACCGTCTTGCCGGTGCGCGGCGGGGCGATGATCAGGGCGCGCTGGCCTTTGCCGATCGGCGCGATGAGGTCGATGATCCGATGCGTCGAGTCGCGGCGGAACGCTGGGTGGTTCGATGTACCGCGCTCGAGCCGCTCGGTCCGTGCGCCGGACAGGCGCGTGCGCAGCGCCACCGCCTCTTCGTCGCCCTGCGGCCGGCGGGAGCGCGGCGGCGGCGCGGCGACCGGGGCGGGAGCCGGGGCGGCGGCGGCGGTCAGGTCGACGACTTCCATGCGCAGCCGCTCTTCGGGATAGAGCGGGGTCAGGTTGTCGAAATTGACGCGGTGCCGCGCGACCTCGGGCTGGTCGAAATTGATCGTGCGGACGGAAATCAGCGCGAAATAGCGTTCCCCGTCCTTGGGCGCGCGGATCTGGCCGTCCACCGTGTCGCCGGTACGCAGCCCATAGCGTCGCAGCAGCTGCGGCGCGACGTAGATGTCGTCGGGACCGGGCAGGTAGTTGGATTCCGGACTGCGCAGGAAGCCGAAACCGTCGGACAGCACTTCGATCACGCCGTCGCCGTAGATCGCCGTTCCGAGTTCGGCCTGCTGCTGCAGGATCGCGAACATCAGTTCCTGACGTCGCAACGTCGAGGCGTTCTCGACATTGAGTTCCTCGGCGAGTGCGAGGAGTTCGGTTGGGCTCTTGCGTTTGAGGTCCTGGAGATTCATCGGATCGGATTTTCGGGGGTTGGGCCGCTGGCGGCCTGATGGCGCGGAACCGGCGCTTCTTGGAGCGCGCGATAGGGCTCTGGGATCCCCGGCACGGGAAGACGTTCGGATAGCCGGAGAAGGGGAGAAAAGCCGCTATGGGCCCGGAATTTCGGGGCCCGTACCGTCGGACGACGGCGCGGACAGTTCGCGATATAAGCGGCGCCGACGCGTCAAGTCAACGCCCGATCGCGTCGATCAGAACGGCCGGACGATCACCAGCACGACGATCCCGATCATCAGCAGCGTCGGCGCCTCGTTGGCGATGCGAAAGACGCGTGCCGGATGGCGGTTGCGATCGGCGGCGAAATCCGACCGCCAGCGCGCGAAGACCTGATGCGATGCGGTCAACGCCGCGACCAGGGCGAACTTGGCCAGCATCCAGCTTTCCATCAAGTGACCGCCGAGCCAGGCGAGGACGACGCCGAGGACCCAGGACAAGATCATCGCCGGGTTCATGATCGCGCGCAGAAGCCGACGCTCCATGACCTTGAACGTCTCGGACTGCTCGGACCCGGGCGCCGCGGCGCAATGATAGACGAACAGCCGGGGCAGGTAGAGCAGGCCCGCCATCCAAGACATCACGGCGACGACGTGAAGGGCCTTGAGCCAGGGATAGATCTCAAGCAACGCCGCGCGCATCGCCGCTCAGGCCTTGGCCGCGCGGCAGGGACATCCAGACCAGGCGCGCGGACAGATCCGTTCGTCGCCATCCGGCGCCGGCGCCGCGTCGTCGCGCGCCAGCGCGGCGCGCGCGACCCGGGCAAGGCCGGCGATGAATGCGGGGTGCGTGGAAACGGTCGGAACGCGCAGATAGAGCGGGATCCCGGCCTCGTGGGCAAGCTCGGCATACTCGATGTCGAGTTCGACCAGGGTCTCGCTGTGCT
>JBIKXN010000137.1:0-8366 GCA_044355765.1 Alphaproteobacteria bacterium | reverse complement strand
CGATCTGAAGAAGCGCCTGTGGTTCACGCTCGGCGCGCTGGTCGTCTACCGTATCGGCAGCTACATCCCGATCCCGGGAATCGACCCGCAGGTCCTCGCCGAGATCTTCAACGCCCAGCGCGGCGGGATCCTCGGCATGTTCGACATGCTGGCCGGCGGCGCGCTGAGCCGGATGACGCTGTTCGCTCTGAACATCATGCCGTACATATCGGCGGCGATCATCATCCAGCTGATGACCGCGGTCTCGCCGACGCTCGAGGCCCTCAAGAAGGAAGGGCCCTCGGGCCGGCAGAAGCTCAACCAGTACACGCGCTACCTGACCCTCGCGCTGGCGCTGTTCCAGAGCTACGGTATCGCGCTCGGGCTGCAGGGCTCGTCGGGCCAGTCCGGTGCGCTGGTCCTCGTCAACCCCATCGTGTTCCAGGTGACCACCGTCGTGACGTTGACGGGCGGCACCATGTTCCTGATGTGGCTGGGCGAGCAGATAACCGCGCGCGGTATCGGCAACGGCACGTCCCTGATCATCTTCGCCGGCATCGTTGCGAACCTGCCGTCGGCGCTCGCGGCCCTGCTCGAGCTCGGTCGCACCGGTGCGCTGTCGACGATCTTCATCATCCTGATGCTGATCATCGCCGTCGGCGTGATCGCGGCGATCGTCTTCCTCGAGCGCGCGCAGCGTCGGATCCTGGTCCAGTACCCGAAGCGCCAGGTCGGCAACAAGATGTTCGGCGGCCAGTCGTCGCATCTGCCGCTCAAGATCAACACTTCGGGCGTCATCCCGCCGATCTTCGCGAGCTCGCTGCTTCTCCTGCCGCTCACCTTCGCTAGCTTCGGCGCCATCGGCGACGAGCCTGGTTGGCTGCAGGCCATCAGCACCTATCTGGCGCATGGTCAGCCGCTCTACATCGCCCTCTACGTGGCGCTGATCGTGTTTTTCGCGTTCTTCTACACCGCGGTGGTGTTCAACCCCGCCGAGACCGCCGACAACCTCAAGAAGCATGGCGGTTTCGTTCCGGGAATTCGTCCCGGCAAGAACACGGCGGACTATCTCGACCACGTCCTCACGCGCCTGACCGTCATCGGCGCCGCCTATCTGGCGGTGATCTGCGTGCTTCCCGAAATCCTTATCTCGCAGTACTCGGTCCCATTCTATTTCGGCGGCACGTCGCTTCTGATCGTCGTCAGCGTGACGATGGACACTGTCGCGCAGATCCACTCGCATCTGATCGCGCATCAATACGAAGGGCTGATCAAGAAGGCGAAGCTCAAGCCGACGCGCGAAGGCGCGGCGGCGCGGCTGGCCGCCCGTGGTGCTGGCGGCAGTGGAAGCGGCGAGCGCTCCCTGCTCGACCGGCTGCTCGGTCGCAAGGGAGGGTAGGATGGCGATCAACATCGTTCTCCTCGGACCGCCCGGGGCCGGGAAGGGAACCCAGGCAAAGCGCCTGGAGGCGCTCTACGGCCTGGTCCAGTTGTCCACCGGCGACATGCTGCGCGCCGCCGTCGCCGCCGGCACGCCGACCGGACTGCGCGCCAAGGCCGTCATGGAGGCGGGGAAGCTCGTCGACGACGAGATCCTCATCGCGATGATCGCCGACCGGCTCGAACAGCCGGACGCGCGCCGCGGGGCGATCTTCGACGGGTTCCCGCGTACCGTGCCCCAGGCGGAAGCGCTCGATCGCCTTCTGGGCGGGCGCGGCCTGCGGCTCGACCATGTGATCGAAATTCAGGTGGACGATGCCGCGCTGGTCGAGCGGATTTCCGGCCGCTTCACCTGCAAGTCCTGCGGCGCGGGCTACCATGACAAGTTCCAGCGTCTGCGCCAGGACGGGGTCTGCGACGCCTGCGGTGGAACCAGCTTCGTGCGCCGGGCCGACGACAATGCCGAGACGGTGCGCAAGCGCCTCGCCGAGTACTATGCCAAGACCGCGCCGATCCTGCCCTATTACCGGGGAAAGGGCGCGCTGCGGGCCGTGGACGGGATGGCCGAGATGGACAAGGTCACGGCCGCCCTGCAGACGGTGCTCGGCCCGCGCCCCGACGGCGCGGCCTGAATGGCGGGGGCTGCGATGATTGACTCGATCACCTCCGGGCACTATACACTTCGCGTGTTTTGCGGTCCCGGCGCCGTTACGGCGCCCGGGCCGTTTTGTGTTGCGTATCAAGTACCCGGCGATCGCGCGCGGGATCCTCTCAACAATCGACTCGAGCCATAGGGAGAGCGAACGTGGCGCGTATCGCTGGCGTCAATATTCCGACCAACAAGCGCGTGCTGATCGCGCTGCGCTACATCTATGGCATCGGCCCGGCCAATGCCGCGATCATCTGCAAGCAGGCCGGGATCCCGGCCGAGAAGCGGGTGAACCAGCTGAGCGACGACGAGATCCTGCGCATCCGCGAGATCATCGACCGCGACTATCAGGTCGAGGGCGATCTGCGGCGCGAAGTGGCGATGAACATCAAGCGCCTCATGGATATGGCGTCGTATCGCGGCTTGCGCCATCGCAAGGGGCTGCCGGTCCGCGGCCAGCGCACCCACACCAACGCGCGTACCCGCAAGGGCAAGGCGCGTCCGATCGCCGGCAAGAAGATCGCGACGCGCAAGTGAGCGCGCGCGCCATCCCGACCGTCGGCACAGGCAAGTTCTAGAGCGAAGGAAACATCATGGCGGATCAGAAGAAGTCGGCTGCCGGCACCGCGGCGCGCCCCCGCCGGCGCGAACGCAAGAACATCTCGTCCGGCGTCGCGCATGTGAACGCCAGCTTCAACAACACCATGATCACCATCACCGACGCGCAGGGAAACACGATTTCCTGGTCCTCGTCGGGGCTCCAGGGCTTCAAGGGCAGCCGCAAGTCGACGCCCTTCGCCGCCCAGATGGCCGCCGAGGACGCCGGCAAGAAGGCGATGGAGCACGGGGTCCGCACGCTCGAGGTCGAGGTCAAGGGCCCCGGCTCGGGCCGCGAATCGGCCCTGCGCGCGCTGCAGGCGGTCGGCTTCCTGATCACCTCGATCCGCGACGTGACGCCCATTCCGCATAACGGCTGCAGGCCACCGAAGCGCCGGCGCGTCTGAGCCAGGCTGCCGCCCCCGGGCGGCCAGCGCGCGCCGGCGGTCGGCGCGCATGATCGAAGACCAGAGCGGCGCGCGGCCCGTCCGTGCGCGGCCCAGCCAACGAAGGATAGGCAACCCGTGATCCAGAAGAATTGGAAGGAGCTGATCAAGCCCAGCAAGCTGGACATCCAGCCGGGCGAAGATCCCAAGCGCGAGGCGACCATCGTCGCCGAGCCGCTCGAGCGTGGTTTCGGCCTGACCCTCGGCAACGCGCTGCGCCGGGTCCTGCTGTCGTCCCTCCAGGGCGCAGCCATCACCTCGATCAAGATCGACGGCGTGCTGCACGAGTTCTCCTCGGTGCCCGGCGTGCGCGAGGACGTCACCGACATGGTGTTGAACGTCAAGGGCGTCGCCCTGCGCATGCATGGCGAGGGACCCAAGCGCATCTATCTGAAGGCGACAGGGCCCGGCGAAGTGACGGCGCGCCAGATCGAGACCGGCCACGACATCGAGGTGATGAACCCCGATCTCGTCATCTGCACGCTCGACGACGGGGCGAAGCTGTCGATGGAGATGATGGTCGAGACCGGCAAGGGCTATGTGGCGGGCACCGCGAACCGTCCTGCCGACGCGCCGATCGGTCTGATCCCCGTCGACGCGCTGTTCAGCCCGGTGCGCAAGGTCTCCTACAAGGTCGAGAATACCCGCGTCGGCCAGGTGACCGATTACGACCGCTTGTCGATGGCGGTCGAGACCAACGGCGCCGTGACACCGGACGACGCGGTCGCGCTCGCCGCGCGCATCCTGCAGGACCAGCTCAAGCTGTTCGTCAATTTCGAGGAGCCGCAGGCCGAGAAGCCCGTCTCCGCCGAGGCCGCCGACCTGCCCTTCAACAAGAACCTGCTGATGAAGGTCGACGAACTCGAATTGTCGGTGCGGTCCGCCAACTGCCTCAAGAACGACAACATCATCTATATCGGCGATCTGGTGCAGAAGACCGAGGGCGAGATGCTGCGGACGCCGAATTTCGGCCGCAAGTCGCTCAACGAGATCAAGGAGGTCCTCGGCAACATGGGCCTCAGCCTGGGGATGAAGATCCCCAACTGGCCGCCGGAGAACATCGAGGAACTCGCCAAGAAGCTCGAGGAGCCCTATTGAGGCTCCCGGTTTCGCGAAGCTCATACGGAGTGAAGTGACATGCGCCATGCCGTAGCCGGCCGCAAACTGGGCCGCACCACCAGCCACCGCAAGGCGACCTTCGCCAACATGGCGGCCGCCCTGATCCGCCACGAGCAGATCAAGACCACGCTGCCGAAGGCCAAGGAACTGCGTCCGGTCGTCGAGCGGTTGATTACGCTCGGCAAGCGCGGCGGCCTGCACGCCCGGCGCCAGGCGCTGTCGCTGCTGCGCGACGTCGAACTGACGCAGAAGCTGTTCGGCGCGCTCGCCCAGCGCTACGCGACGCGCCCGGGTGGCTATACCCGGGTGCTCAAGGCTGGCAACCGCTACGGCGACATGGCGACCATGGCGGTCATCGAGTTGGTCGATCGCGACGTCGAGGCGAAGGGCAAGGCCGACCGCGAGCGCGTCGCGGCGGCGGCGGCCCAAAGCGAAGCCGCGGCGGCACCCGCGGCCTGAACGCCAGGGCGCCGCGGCCGCGGGCCCGGAGCGCAGGAACGGGCGGGCCGGCAACGGCCCGCCCTTTTTCTTGGCCCCGGATCGCGCGCCGCCGCGATGGTAGTGGATTCGCGCCGCGCCGCGCCGCAGACTCGGCGACGCAAGCCATGTCCCTGACCACGCATGCCCGCCTCGTCGTCTTCCTGATCGCCTGCGCGTGGTTGGCGCTGGCTGCCGCATGGCCGGCCGCCGCGCAGACGCGCACCGCGCCGCGCAGCCGCGCCGAGATCCAGTCGTCCTTCGCCCCGGTGGTGCGCAGCGCGGCGCCGGCGGTCGTGAACATCTATACCGGCCGAAACATCGCGCCGTGGATGATGACGGATCCCAGCTTCCGGCAGTTCTTCGCCGAGCAGGCGCCGCGGCGGGTGCAGAACTCGCTCGGCTCGGGGGTGATCGTCGATCCCTCCGGCATCGTCGTCACCAACAACCACGTCATCGCCAAGGCCGACGAGATCAAGGTCATCCTCGCCGACCGGCGCGAGTTCGAGGCCAAGGTCCTGCGTGCCGACGAGCGCACGGATCTGGCGGTGCTCAAGATCGAGGCCCCTGGAGGCAGGCTGCCGGCGCTCGAATTCGCGGATTCCGACGACATAGAGGTGGGCGACCTCGTGCTGGCCATCGGCAACCCCTTCGGGGTCGGACAGACCGTGACGCTCGGCATCGTGTCGGCGCTCGCGCGCACGCAGGTCGGCATCGCCGACTATCGCTTCTTCATCCAGACCGACGCGGCGATCAATCCCGGGAATTCCGGCGGCGCGCTGATCGGCGCCGATGGCCGCCTGATCGGCATCAACACGGCGATCTACAATCGCGAGGGCGGCGGCGGGTCGCTGGGGATCGGCTTCGCGATCCCGTCCAACATGGTCCGCTCGGTCGTGTCCGGGGCCGGCGCCGGGCAGCGGCTGGTGCGGCCCTGGTTCGGGGTCAGTGGCGACAGCGTCGCCGCCGATCGCGCGGCGTCCCTCGGGCTGGCGCGCCCGATCGGCGTGTTCGTCCGCGAAACGCATGACGCCAGCCCCGCCGAGCGCGCCGGCATCCGTCGCGGCGACGTCGTCCTGAGCATAGACGGGCGCGAGGTGCAGGATCTGGAGGCGCTGCGATTCCGCATCGCCACGCATGCCGTCGGACAGACGGTGGCGGTCGGCCTGTTGCGCGACGGCCGGGAGCGCGTCGTCTCCGTGACGCTGGTCGCCCCGCCCGAGATCCCGCCCCGCGATCTGACGGCGCTGCGCGGCGATCAGCCGCTGTCCGGCGCGGTGGTCGCCAATCTGTCCCCGGCGCTGGCCGACGAACTGATGCTGGAGACCGAGGCGCGTGGCGTCGTGGTCGTCGATGTGCGTCGCGCTTCTCCCGCGCAGCGCCTCGGGCTGCAGCCCGGCGACATCCTGATGCGGTTGAACGACCGCGAGGTGCGGAGCACCGAGGATGCGCGCAGGCTGGCGTCGCTCGCCCTGCCATGGCGCCTGCAGCTGCGCCGCGGCGAGCGCGTATTCCAGGTCGTGGTCAGCCGGTGAAGGGCACGCCGCGCCCGCTCGCCGACCGGCTCCGCCCGACCCGCCTGGAGGACGTCGTCGGACAGGACCACCTGACGCGGGGGGAGGGGCCGCTGGCGCGCATGGCGCGCGAACGTCGCCTGTCGTCGATCGTGCTGTGGGGACCGCCGGGCTGCGGCAAGACCACCATCGCGCAGTTGCTCGCCGGCGTGGCGGATCTGGATTTCGTGTCGCTGTCCGCCGTGATGACCGGCGTCCCCGAGCTGCGGAAGATCTTCGCCGAGGCCGCCATGCGGCGCGCCGGCGGCCGCGGCACGCTGCTGTTCATGGATGAGATCCACCGCTTCAACCGCGCGCAACAGGACGCGTTCCTGCCGCATGTCGAGAACGGGACGGTGATCCTGGTCGGTGCCACCACCGAGAACCCGTCCTTCGAGATCAACGCCGCGCTGCTGTCGCGCTGCCAGGTGCTGGTACTCAAGCGCCTGGACGACGCCGCGCTCGAGGCGCTGCTGGTCCGCGCCGAAACCTCGAGCGGCCGGCGCCTGCCGCTCGAGGCGGATGCGCGCGCCGCGCTTCGGGCGATGGCGGACGGCGACGGGCGCTATCTGCTCAATCTCGCGGAGGAGTTGCTGCAGGCGCCAGCGGAACCTGCGCTCGACACCGCGCGGCTCGCGGCGCTGGTGCAGAAGCGCGTGCCGCTCTACGACAAGGCCCAGGAAGGCCATTTCAACCTGATCTCCGCGCTGCACAAGTCGTTGCGCGGATCGGACACCGACGCGGCGCTCTACTGGCTGGCGCGGATGCTGGCCGGCGGCGAGGACCCTCTCTATGTCGCGCGGCGTCTCGTGCGCTTCGCGGTGGAGGACATCGGGCTCGCCGATCCGCAGGCTCTGGTCCAGGCGATCGCGGCCAAGGACTGCTACGACTTCCTCGGTTCGCCGGAGGGCGAACTGGCGCTGGCGCAGGCCGTGATCTATCTCGGCACGGCGCCTAAATCGAACGCCGCCTACGCCGCCTTCGGCGCGGCGCGGCGGGCCGCAGCCGAGTCCGGCTCGCTGATGCCGCCGATGCACATCCTCAACGCGCCCACCCGCATGATGCGCGATCTGGGGTACGGCAAGGGCTATGCCTACGACCATGACGCGCCGGACGGCTTCTCGGGCCAGGACTATTTTCCCGACGGAATGAAGCGACAGAGCTTCTATCGCCCGGTCGAGCGCGGCTTCGAGCGCGAGATCGCCAAGCGGCTCGAATACTGGGCGCGCCTGCGGGCAGAGCGGGCGCGCGGCGGCTGATGCGCGCGCGCCCGCGCTTCGACGAGGTATGGGCCGTGGACTGGAGCGGGGCGCGCGGCCGGCCGCGGAACATCGCCGTCGCAAGGCTGACGGCGGATGCGCGCATGCCCGAATTGCTTCGGCCTGCGCACGGACCGGTCTGGACCAGGGGCGCCGTTCTCGATCGTCTCGCGCAGGCGATCGGCGAGGGACGGCGCGTCCTCGCCGGGTTCGACTTCGCGTTCGGTCTGCCGGTCGAGACGCTGACGCCGCTCGGGCTTGCGGGGTGCCGCGACATGCCTGCGCTCTGGGCCGCGGTCGACCGCGTCTGCGCCGCGGCGCCGGACCTGCATGGTGGCCCGTTCGTCGCGGGTGCGCCGGCTGGGGTGTTCTGGACGCGCGGACCGCGGCCGCCGGGATGGAGCGCCGCGCTGCGCCTGACCGACACCCGCTGCGCCCAGACCTCCGGCGCCCTGCCCGAGAGCGTGACGAAGCTCGTGGGCGCGAAACAGGTCGGCCTCGCGGCGCTCTCGGGGATGCGCTTCCTCGCGGCGCTGCGCGCGCGCTGCGGGCCCGCGTTGGCGATCTGGCCTGCCGAGGCGCCCGAGCGTCCGAGCGTCGCGGTGGAGATTTTTCCCACCATCCACCGGCGGCTCTCGACGGGGCGCGGCGGGAAGATCCGCGACGCCGCGACGCTGTCGCGCGCCCTCGACGTCCTCGGCTGCGCTACCCCATCCCTCGACCGCACACCGAGCGACGACGAGACGGACGCGTTGATCGCCGCCGCGGGTATGCGTGCGACCCTGCGCGCATCCCGCGCCTTCGCCCTTCCCGCCGCGCCGCGCGCGCGGCGCGAGGGCTGGATCTT
>JBIKXN010000136.1:0-8425 GCA_044355765.1 Alphaproteobacteria bacterium | reverse complement strand
TGGCGGCGATTGAAGAGGGCAGGTCAGCATCGCGCCTCGACGGCTCGCGTCTCGGTGAGCGAGAGTTGCACGTGCAAACGCATGCAGCCCTGGCAGAACGCCGGCAGCGCGGCACCGGCCCGGATGGGCGGTCGTCGCAAGGCATTGCTCCACGGCCACGCGGCGCAAACCTGCTCCTCCCCTGCGCGCGAAGCGCGTGGGGGAGGACACGCCAGGACGAGCGACGCAATGCGCGACACCATCCACCAAAGCGAAACGCGCTCTGGTCGGGTCCGGCGGGATCGGCCAGCCACCGGAAACGCGAAGGGCCGGCGCCTCGCGGCGCCGGCCCCATTCGTGCGCGCGGATGCGCGGTGCGCGTTTAGTTCTTCGCCTTGTCGACCAGCTTGTTCTTGGCGATCCAGGGCATCATCTCGCGCAGCTTGGCGCCGACCTGCTCGATCGGGTGCTCGGCGTGGCGACGGCGCATCGCCTTGAAGCTCGCCTGACCGGCGGCGTTCTCGAGCACCCAGTCGCGCGCGAAGCGGCCGGACTGGATGTCGTCGAGCACGCGCTTCATCTCTTCCTTCACGGCCGGCGTGATGATGCGCGGGCCGCGGGTGTAGTCGCCATACTCGGCGGTGTTGGAGATCGAGTAGCGCATGTTCGCCATGCCGCCCTCGTAGATGAGGTCGACGATCAGCTTCACCTCGTGCAGGCACTCGAAATACGCCATCTCCGGCGCGTAGCCCGCCTCGACCAGCGTCTCGTAGCCCGCCATGATCAGGGCGCAGAGGCCGCCGCAGAGCACGACCTGCTCGCCGAAGAGGTCGGTCTCGCACTCCTCCTTGAAGGTCGTCTCGATCGTGCCGGCGCGGCCGCCGCCGATCGCCGCGGAGTAGCTCAGCGCGACCTCGAGGGCGTTGCCGCTCGCGTTCTGGTGGATCGCGACGAGGCAGGGCACGCCGCCGCCCTTCTGGTATTCGGAGCGCACCGTGTGCCCGGGGCCCTTCGGCGCGATCATGAACACGTCGATGTCCGGGCGCGGCTCGATGAGATTGAAGTGGATGTTGAGCCCGTGAGCGAAGGCGATCGCGGCGCCGGGCCTCATGTTGTCACGGATGTCTGTCTTCCAGATCGAGGCCTGGAGTTCGTCCGGCGTCACCATCATGAGCACATCGGCCCATTTGGCGGCCTCGGCGACGGTCATCACCTTGAAGCCGTAGCCCTCGGCCTTCTTGGCCGACGGCGACCCGGGGCGAAGCGCCGCGGCGACGTGGCTGGCCCCGCTGTCGCGCAGGTTGAGCGCGTGGGCGTGGCCTTGGCTGCCGAAGCCGATCATGGCGACCTTCTTGCCCTTGATCAGGTTCACGTCGGCATCGCGATCGTAGTACACACGCATCGTAGGAACCCCCGGCTGGAGACTTGGAACAGCGCCGCGCGGCCTGACAGCCCGACGCGCAGCGCGGTTTGAAGCACAGTCAGTCCCACGGAGTCGAGGGGGTCCCGCATCCGCAGCTTCGCCAAGGCAGTTTCCATGGACGTCTCCACCGCCCTTCTCCTCGCCGCCGCCGGCTTCGCCGGAGGCGCGATCAACGCCCTCGCGGGCGGCGGCACGCTGGTCACCTTCCCCGCCCTGCTCGCCTTCGGCCTGCCGCCCAAGCTCGCCAACGCGACCAGCCAGGTCGCGCTCTGGCCCGGCCGGCTGACCTCCGTGATCGCGCAGATCCGCGACCTGAAGGATCTCGGTCCCCGGACGATGATCAGCTTCGCGATCGGCCTGGCGGGAGGCTTTCTCGGCGCGCAGCTGCTGATCGCGATGGATCCCGGGGTTTTCCGCCGCCTCGTCCCGTGGCTGCTCCTGGTCGCCAGCCTGCTCTTCGCCTTCTCCAAGCCGATCACCCGTTGGCTGACGTCGCGCGGCGGCGGCGGGAAGTCGCCGGCGATGCAGGCGGTCGGGCGGCTGTGCGAACTCGCCTTCTCGGTCTATGGCGGTTTCTTCGGCGCCGGCCTGGGCGTCATCATGATGGCCGGCTACGCGATCGCCGGCATCCAGGACGTCAAGCAGACCAACGCGCTCAAGAACCTGATGGGCGTGGTGATCACGACGACCTCGGCGCTGACCTTCATCGTCCGCGGCGAGGTCAACTGGCCCGCGGCGTTCGCCATGCTCTGCGGCGCGCTGGCCGGCGGCTTCGCCGGCGGCAAGCTCGCGCGGGTGATCCCCGACGGCGCCATGCGCGTGCTCGTCACCGCCTTCGGCCTGTTCATGGCCGGCTGGTACTTCCTGCGCTGAGCGATCACCGCGTCAGCACGTCGAACATCAGCTTCGTCCCGAGGGCGAACAGCAGCAGGGCCATCGCGCGATCGATCCAGCCCTTGGCGCGCGCATAGGCGGCGCGTGCGGCGGCGCTCCCGAAAACCGCGGCCACGATGCCGTACCAGGCGAATTCGTTCGCGGCGATCAGTGCCAGGATGGCGGCCTGCATCGCAGGCGGCGGGTGCGGCGGCAGCACGGCCATGAACAGCGCGCCGAAGAAGACCATCACCTTGGGATTGGCGAGCTGCAGCGCGAAGGCGTGCCCGAAGCCGGTACGCGCGCCGCCCGGATCGCCGACCGCAGGCAGCGGCGCCGTCGCGCCGCGCCAGACCTGCGACGCGAACCAGATCAGGAAAACGCCGCCGCCGAGCGGCAGCACACGCTCGATCCACGGGGCCGCGGCGAACAGCGACTGCAGGCCCCAGAGCGCGGCGGCCGTCCAGGCGGTGGCTCCCGCCGCCAGGCCCGCGATCGGGCGCCAAGCGGCGCGCCGTCCATGGACCATCGCGGTTCGCAGGACGAGCACGAAGGCCGGCCCGGGCGACATCGCGCCCAGCAGGTTCGCCGCCGCGATCGACGCCAACGGCAGCAGCCAGTCGCTCACATCGGCGTCTTGCCGCGCGCGATCGCCGCGACGCCGGTGCGGCTGACCTCGACCAGTCCAAGCGGGCGCAGGATGCTGATGAACGCGTCCACCTTGTCGGTGGCCCCGGTGATCTCGAAGACGAAGGACTCGGTGGTCGAGTCGATCACCTTCGCGCGGAAGACGTCGGCGAGACGCAGGCTTTCGACCCGCTTCTCGCCTGTCCCCGCGACCTTGAGCAGCGCCAGTTCGCGCTCGACATGCGGACCGCCCAGGGTCATGTCGCGCACGCTATGGACCGGCACGAGACGGTCGAGCTGCGACTTGATCTGCTCGATCACCATCGGGGTCCCGGAGGTGACGATGGTGAAGCGCGAGAGACGCGCTGCAGCGTCGGTCTCGGCGACGGTCAGGCTCTCGATATTGTAGCCGCGTCCCGAGAACAGGCCGACGATCCGGGCGAGCACGCCCGGCTCGTTGTCGGCGATCACGGCGATGGTGTGACGTTCGATAGGCTGCTGGAGAGGCATTGTCGTGGCTTCCTGGTCGCGGACGTGGATGAAGGTCAGACGAGGACCATGCCCTCTTCGGATACGGCCGCGCCCGGCTTGCCGTCCGCGCCGGGTCCGAGGATCATCTCGTTGTGCGCGGCGCCCGACGGGATCATCGGGAAGCAATTCTCCTTCTCGTCGACCGCAACGTCGACGATGGTCGGCCGCTTGTTGGCGATCATCTCGCGGATCACGCCGTCGAGGTCGCCGGGCTTGGAGCAGCGCAGCCCCACGCAGCCGAACGCCTCGGCGAGCTTCACGAAATCCGGCAACGCGTCCATGTAACTCTCGGAATAGCGGTTGCCGTGGAGCAGCTCCTGCCACTGGCGCACCATGCCCATGTAGCGGTTGTTTAGGATGAAAGCCTTCACCGGCAACCTGTACTGCACGATCGTCGACAGTTCCTGGATGTTCATCAGGATCGACGCCTCGCCGGCGACGTCGACCACCAGCGCGTCGGGATGCGCGAGTTGCACGCCCATCGCGGCCGGCAGCCCGTATCCCATCGTGCCGAGCCCGCCCGAGGTCATCCAGCGGTTCGGCTTCTCGAAGCGGTAGAGCTGCGCCGCCCACATCTGGTGCTGGCCGACCTCGGTCGTGATGTAGGTCTCGCGGTCCTTGGTGAGCTCGTAGAGACGCTCGACGGCGTATTGCGGCTTGATGACGTCCGGTCCCTGCGCGAAGGCGAAGCACTTGCGGCCGCGCCACTGGTCGATGCGCTGCCACCACGCGGCGATCGCCTTGCGGTCGACGGTCTGCTCGCGACGCTGCCATTCCGCCATCAGCGCGCGCATCGTCGCCGCGACGTCGCCGACGATCGGCACGTCGACGCGCACGTTCTTGTTGATCGAGGACGGATCGATGTCGATGTGGATCTTGCGCGAACCCGGCGAGAAGGCGTTGAGCCGCCCTGTGACGCGGTCGTCGAAGCGCGAGCCGATCGCGATCATCACGTCGCAGTCGTGCATCGCCATGTTGGCTTCGTAGCTGCCGTGCATTCCGAGCATGCCGAGGAAATGCGGATCGGACGCGGGCACCGCGCCGAGCCCCATCAGCGTCAGCGTGCAGGGAAAGCCGCTGCGGCGAACGAATTCGGTCACCAGGCGCGACGCCTCGGGACCCGAATTGATGATGCCGCCGCCGCCGTAGATGATCGGACGCTTGGCGCCGGCCAGCAATTCGGCGGCCTCGGCGACGCGCGCCGCGTCGGGATCGCGGCGCGGGTTGTAGCTGCGATGGCGGATCGTCTCCGGACCGCGATAGGCCCCCTTGGCGAACAGCACGTCCTTGGGAAGATCGATCACCACCGGACCGGGTCGGCCGCTGGTGGCGACATGGAAGGCCTCGTGCATCACGCGGGCAAGCTGGTTGACGTCCTTCACGAGGTAGTTGTGCTTGGTGCACGGACGCGTGATGCCGGTCGTGTCGGCCTCCTGGAACGCGTCGTTGCCGATGAGATGCGTCGGCACCTGGCCGGTCAGGCAGATCAGCGGGATCGAGTCCATCAGCGCGTCGGTCAGGCCGGTGACGGCGTTGGTCGCACCGGGACCGGATGTCACCAGCACCACGCCGACCTTGCCGGTCGACCGCGCATAGCCCTCGGCGGCATGCACCGCCCCGCCCTCCTGGCGGACCAGGATGTGCCGCAGCGCGTTCTGCTGGAACAGCGCGTCGTAGATGGGCAACACCGCGCCGCCGGGATAGCCGAAGATGAACTCTACGCCCTGATCCACCAGCGCCTTGAGGATGATCTCCGAACCCGACATCTCGGCCTGGGCGGCGGGGCGGGCGGTTTCGGCGGCGGTGGTCATCGGACGGCTCGCTTTCTCGGCATTTGCAAGGGGTGGTTCGCTGCTGCACCGCAGCGAAGGCGGCGTAACCTAATCGCCCGACCCGGCGGCGGTCAACCGCTCTCTCTAATAAACTGAAAGATTTTTGGCATCAGTCTTTCCGAAAATTGCGCGCGGATGGTGTGGCCTGCGGGAAACTGGTGTCGGAACCAGGTAGTCTGTCGCTTCGCATAACGCCGTGTCGCAGCCTGGAAGAGTGCAAGCGCGGCGGCACGATCGACCTCGCCCGCCAGCAGGCGCATGATTTCGCGCACGCCGACCGCCTTGCGCGCCGGGAGGTCCGGGTCGGGGGCGGCGTCGAGCAGGGCCGCGACCTCGCCGATCGCGCCGCCGTCGAGCATGGCGGCGCAGCGCGCGTCGATCGCCGCGGCCAATGTCTCGCGAGGCGGAGCCAGCAGGATGCGCAGACAAGGCAAAGGCGGCGCTGGCGCCTGTTCGGCCTGGAAGGAGGCGAGGCTGCGGCCGGTCGCCTCGATGACCTCGAGGGCGCGCAGCACGCGATGGGTGTCGGCGGGCGAAAGCCGCGCGGCGGCGGCGGGGTCGACCGCGGCCAGCCGCGCATGCAGGCCGGAACCGCCGAGTTCGGCAAGGGCGGCGCGCAGGCCGATGCGTATGGCGGGCGGAATTTCGGGGACCGGCGCGATCCCGGCCTCCAGCACCCGCAGATAGAGCCCGGTCCCGCCGACGACGACCGGGCGACGGCCAGCGTCCCAGGCGGCGGCCATCTCTTCGAGCGCGCGCCGGCGCCAGAAGCCGGCCGATCCCGGCTGACAGGCGGGCAGGATGCCGTAGAGCCGGTGGGGCACCGCCGCCTCGTCCGCCGCTTCGGGGCGAGCGGTCAATATGGAAAGCTCACGGTAGAGTTGCATGGAATCGGCGTTCACGATCACGCCGCCGAGCGCCTGCGCCAGCGCCAGCGCCAGCGCCGACTTGCCCGAAGCCGTGGGCCCGCCGATCAGGATCGCGTGCGGACGGGCCTGCAGATCCATGGCCGCGCTCTGGCGCCGCAATTCGTTCTCGCGTAGACCGCTTGCGTCATGCCCTCAGTCCTTTCCCTCGTCGCCCCCGCCGGTCGCCTGGACGAGGGCATTCTGGGCCGCCTGGCGCGGATAGAAGGCCTCGGCAAACCGGCCTGGCTGTCGCCTGCGGAGGCCTGCGACATCCCGGTCGCTGCCGGGCGGGACCCGGACGGCGTCCAGACGGCTGCCCGCGCGGCGCTCGCCGACGCGCCCGTGGACGCCAACGTCGTCGGCATCGGCGGACGACGCAAGAGATTGCTGGTCGCCGACATGGAATCGACGCTGATCCGCAACGAGATGCTCGACGAGCTGGCGGCGATGATCGGGATAGGCGAGCAGGTCGCAGCGGTCACGGCGCGCGCGATGAATGGCGAGATCGACTTTCGCGAGTCGCTCCGGGCGCGTGTCGCGCTGCTCGCGGGCCAGCCAGCGACGCTGCTGGACGCGGCGGCCAGCCGCATCGAAGCCATGCCCGGCGCCGCGACGCTGATAGCGACCATGCGCCGCCACGGGGCGTCCACCGCGATCGTTTCCGGCGGGTTCGGCGTGTTCGCGCGGCGCGTGCGCCAAGCTCTCGGCGCCGACCACGACGAGGCGAACGAGCTGCTGCTCGAGGCCGGACGCATAGTCGGCGCGGTCCGCGAACCGATCCTGGACGCCGCGGGCAAGGCCGCGATCCTCGCACGGCTCGCCGCCGCGCAGGGAATCGGGCTCGCCGAGACTATCGCCACGGGCGACGGGGCCAACGACATCGAGATGCTCGGCCGGGCCGGGTTCGGCGTCGCCTATCGCGCGAAACCCAAGGTCGCGCGCGCGGCCCGGCTCGCGGTCGCGCATGGCGACCTCACAGCGTTGCTGTTCGTGCAGGGATACCGACGCAGCGAATTCGTCGACGCCGCAGCGCCGACGGATGGCTTCACTCGCCCTTCATGACCTTGGTGAGGCGATTTTCGACTTCCTTCGCGTCGCGCAGGAAGCGCACGCCGACCTTCGATTCCGTCCGCCAGATGATCTCGCAGGGCAACGGCTCGAGCCCGGCGATCTCCAGCTTCGCCTCGCGGACGCCCTCGGGCAGCCGCCCCATCAACTGGGCACCGCCCGCGGAGACGTCGACGACGATGCAGGACACCGGTTCGGGCACGCCGTCGAAATCGAAATTCGCGCCGAAGCTGACCGACTGCCGCCGGAAAGCGCGCCGATCGGCCGGCGTATCGTCGGAAGGACGCAAGGTGGCTGCAATCAGCATGGCTACTCCTGGGGCAGGTGCCCCTAGGTTAGAACAGTTAGATTAACGGAACGTAAACGGCAGATCGGGTGCGCGGCACCCCGCACCGATCCGCGCGATCCCATCGAGGAAGACCTGGCATGACCGTCCCATCCCGCATCGTCATCGGCATTTCCGGGGCCTCGGGCGTGATCTACGGCATCCGCGCCCTGGCGGCGCTCGGGCGCCTGGGCTTCGAGACCCACCTGGTGATGACGCCGTCGGCGGAACTCACCCTGGCCTACGAGACCCGCCTCAAGCTGCGCGACGTGCATGCCCTCGCCAGCCGGGTGCACAAGGCCGCGGATGTCGGCGCGCCGATCGCGTCCGGTTCGTTCCGCACGCTCGGCATGCTGGTGGCGCCATGCTCCATGCGCAGCCTGTCGGAGATCGCCTATGGTCAGACCACCGGCCTGCTGACGCGCGCCGCCGACGTGGCGCTCAAGGAACGCCGTCGCCTTGTCCTGATGGTCCGCGAAACGCCATTCCATCTCGGCCATATACGGGCAATGGCCGCGGCGACTGAGGCCGGCGCCATCGTCGCGCCGCCGGTGCCCGCGTTCTACGGAGCGCCGCGCACGATCGAGGACATCGTCGACCACTCGGTGGGCCGCTGCCTCGATCTCTTCGGCATCGATGCCGGCACCGTCAGCCGCTGGGGCGAAGCCACGG
Source organism: Alphaproteobacteria bacterium (assembly GCA_044355765.1). Taxonomy (GTDB): domain Bacteria; phylum Pseudomonadota; class Alphaproteobacteria; order CACIAM-22H2; family CACIAM-22H2; genus CAIOSQ01. The sequence goes on along the minus strand of JBIKXN010000136.1, from coordinate 187 downwards.
CCGACGGCGCGCCGGCAGCGCGTCGCCGACCGCGCCGCGACCGCGGCGGAGACTGACCGGTTCAGCCAGGCTGGCAGGCGCCCGGTTCCGCGCGCACGCCGGGGAACAGCGCCAATTCGTGGAACTCCGTCCCCTCGCCGCCGGGTCGGCGCCGCGTCTCGAAGACATGGATGTCGAGCACGACGTT
>JBIKXN010000135.1:0-8432 GCA_044355765.1 Alphaproteobacteria bacterium | reverse complement strand
GGCGATCGCCGACGATTTCGCGGCGCTGGTGGTCGAGAAGGCGCGCAAGCTCAAGGCCGGGGATCCGCGCGATCCGGCGACCGATGTCGGGACGGTCATCAACGAGCGCTCCGCGATCCTGTTCCAACGCCGGGTCGAGGACGCGGTGGCGAAAGGCGCCCGTCTGCTGCACGGCAACGACCGACGCGGGGCCGTCTTCCCGCCGACGGTCGTCGATCATGTGCCCTTCGATTGCGAACTGGTCCGCGAGGAGACCTTCGGGCCCGCGGTCCCGATCATCCGGGTCAAGGATGTCGACGACGCCATCCGCGTGTCCAATTCCACCGCGTTCGGGCTGTCCTCGGGCGTCTGCACCAACCGTCTCGACCTGATCCCGCGCTTCGTCAACGAATTGAATGTCGGGACCGTCAATGTCTGGGAGGTCCCCGGCTACCGGATCGAAATGTCGCCTTTCGGCGGGATCAAGGATTCGGGCAACGGCTACAAGGAGGGGGTGGTGGAGGCCATGAAGAGCTTTACCAATGTCCGCACCTATTCCCTGCCCTGGCCGGGTTGAGAGGGCGGATCCGGGCGGACTTTCGCCTGTCGCGGCTTTGTCATACAAATCGTGCAGAACACTTCTCCGCCGCTGTGGCGGACGAAGGTAACCGACAGGAGAGGTTGATGCTCAGGCGATTTCTGATGGCGGGTGCGGCGCTGGCGATGACGCTGGCGTGCGGTGCCGCCGAAGCGCAGCAGAAGACGAGGGTGACGGTTTACACCGCACTCGAAAGCGACCAGCTTCAGCCCTACAAGCAGGCGTTCGAGTCCGACAATCCGGATATCGACATCCAGTGGGTCCGCGAATCGACCGGGGTGATCACCTCGCGCTTCCTGGCCGAGAAGGACAACCCCCGCGCCGACGTGATCTGGGGCCTCGCGGTCACCAGCATCATCGCCTTCGACAAGGCCGGCCTGATCCAGCCCTACACGCCGAAGGGCGCCGACCAACTCAAGCCCGCCTTCCGGTCCACCGCGAACCCGATGGCCTGGACGGGCATGGATGCCTGGCTTGCCGTCGTCTGCGTCAACACGGTCGAGCAGAAGAAGGCCAACGCGCCGATGCCGGCGTCGTGGATGGATCTGACCGATCCGAAGTTCAAGGGCCAGATCGTGATGCCGAACCCGGCCTCGTCGGGCACCGGCTTCCTCGCCATCGCCGGCTGGATGAAGGCCATGGGCGAGGCGGGCGCGTGGTCCTTCATGGACAAGCTGCACGAGAACATCGCCGTCTATACGCATTCGGGCTCCGCGCCCTGCGTCCAGGCCGCGCGCGGCGAGCGCATGGTCGGCATCGGCTTCGACATGCGTGGGGCGAGCGAGAAGACGCGCGGCGCGCCGATCGAACTCGTGATCCCGAAGGAAGGTTCGGGCTGGGACATGGAGGCGACGGCGATCGTCAAGGGCACACGCAATCTCGCCGCCGCGCAGCGCGTCGCCGATTTCTCGGTCTCGCGCAAGGCCAACGAACTCTACGGCAAGTATTACGCGATCGTGGCCGCGCCCGGCCTGAACGTGGCGCCGCCGAACTACCCGCCCAACGCCGAGCCTTCGATGCTGCCGCTCGACCTCGCCTGGATGTCCGAGAACCGCGATCGGATCCTCGCCGAGTGGACGAAGCGCTACGACGGCAAGTCGGCGCCGCGGTGAGCCTAGGCCATCGGGACGCCCCGGAAGAGACATCTTCCGGGGCGTCTCGTTTTCCTGCCCGCGAGATGGCACCGTCATGACGAACAGCGACAGCGCCGCGGAAGCCTTTCTGCGCATCGAGAGGCTGACCAAGCGCTTCGGCGCCTTCACCGCGCTCGACCGGATCGACCTCACGATCCAGCCGCGCGAATTCGTCTGTTTTCTCGGCCCTTCGGGCTGCGGGAAGACCACATTGCTGCGCGCGATCGCGGGACTGGACGCGCAAAGCGAGGGGCGGATCTGGCAGGCCGGCCGCGAGGTCTCGTCGCTGCCGCCGGCAGAACGGGATTTCGGCATCGTCTTCCAGTCCTACGCTTTGTTTCCCAACCTGTCCGTGCGCGACAATGTCGGCTATGGACTGCGTAGCCGCGGGCAGGGCCGGGCGGCGATCGACGCCCGGGTCGCGGAACTGCTCGAACTGGTCGGGCTTCCCGATTCGGGGCGTAAATACCCATCCCAGCTCTCCGGCGGCCAGCAGCAGCGCGTGGCGCTGGCGCGGGCGCTGGCGACGTCGCCCGGGCTGCTGCTGCTCGACGAGCCGCTCTCGGCGCTCGATGCGCGGGTGCGGGCGCGGCTTCGCCACGAGGTCAAGGGGCTGCAGCGTCGTCTGGGCATCACCACCATCATGGTGACCCACGACCAGGAAGAGGCGCTGACCATGGCCGACCGGATCGTGGTCATGAACCACGGATCGATCGAGCAGGTCGGCACGCCGCGGGAGATATACGGGCGGCCGTCGACCCCCTTCGTCGCCGATTTCGTCGGCACGATGAATTTTCTCTCGGGCGAGATCGCGGCGCCGGGCGCGGTCATGCTCGAGGGACGACCGGTCGACTGCGATACCGGCGCGCTGCCTGTCGGCGGCAAGGTCCAGTTGTGCCTCCGGCCCGAGGATGTCCGCGTGCGGGGCGTCGGCGTCGGCACGTCGAACGCTTTCCACGCGACCATCGCCGAGATGGAGTTCCTCGGCGCGTTCTGCCGCGCCACGCTCGTGCTGTCGGATGGGTCCGGGCAGCAATTGCTCGGCGACTTCTCGTCGAACCTGATCCACGATCTCGGTCTCGCGCCGGGCCAGCGCATCGCGATCGCGTTGCCGGCAGACCGGCTCGTGGTCTACGCGCGCGGCTGATGGCTGGGCTCGCGATACGCGGGCGGCCGGGCGCCATGCGCCTGCGGCCGGCGCGCGACGAGATCGCCATGCGCGTCCTGCTGGTGCTGCTGGGGCTCTGGCTGCTCGCGACGGTGGCGCTCCCCCTTTGGACCCTGCTCTCGAAGAGCTTCCAGGACTTCAACGGGAATTTCGTCGGGCTCGCCAACTACGTGCGCTACGTCTCGACCCCGTCGCTCCTGGCGTCGTTCTGGAACTCGTTGACCATCGCGACGATCACGACCGCGATCGTGATCCCGCTGGCATTCGTATACGCCTATGCGCTGACGCGGTCCTGCATGCGCTGGCGGGGCCTGTTCCAGGCACTGGCGCTGATCCCGATCCTCGCGCCGTCGCTGCTGCCGGCGATCGCGCTGATCTACCTGTTCGGGAACCAGGGTTTCCTCAAGTTCCTGCTGTTCGGGAACACGATCTACGGGCCGCTGGGGATCGTGATCGCGCAGGTGTTCTATTGCTTTCCCCATGCCCTGATGATCCTCGTCACCGCGCTGGCGATGGCCGATGCGCGGCTCTACGAGGCGGCCTCGGTGCTCGGCGCATCGCGCACGCGGACCTTCTTCACGGTGACGCTGCCCGGTGCGAAATACGGCCTGATCAGCGCCGGCTTCGTGGTCTTCACGCTGGTGATCACGGATTTCGGCATCGCCAAGGTGATCGGGGGCCGGTTCAACGTGCTGGCGACCGACGTCTACAAGCAGGTCGTCGGTCAGCAGAATTTCGAGATGGGCGCGGTGGTCGGCATGGTGCTGCTGGTGCCCGCGGTCCTCGCCTTCGTCGCCGACCGCGTCGTGCAGCGCCGCCAGGTCGCGGTGCTCTCGGCGCGCGCCGTGCCCTTGCAGCCCAAGCCGGCATCGCTGCGCGACTGGCTGCTCTTCGCCTATTGCGTCGCCGTGGCCGCGATCCTGCTGACCATCCTCGGTGTCGCCGCCTGGGGATCGCTGATCAAGTTCTGGCCCTACAATCTGACCCTGACGCTCGACAACTACGCCTTCGACAAGTTCGATGCCACCGGCTGGCGCGCCTATTTCAACTCGCTGGAACTGGCGGCGCTGACCGCGACCTTTGGCACCGCCCTGGTTTTCGTCGGCGCCTATCTGATGGAGAAGAGCAGGGGTTTCGGGTTCGGGCGCGGCGTCGTGCAACTGCTGGCGATGCTGCCGCTCGCCGTGCCCGGTCTCGTGCTCGGCCTCGCCTACATCTTCTTCTTCAACGCGCCGTCCAATCCGCTGGGCTTCGTCTACGGAACCATGGCGATCCTGGTGATCAACACCATCGCGCATTTCTACACCGTCAGCCATCTGACCGCGGTGACCGCGCTCAAGCAGCTCGACGCCGAGTTCGAGGCAGTGGGCGCGTCGCTGAAGGTTCCGTTCTGGACGACGTTGACGCGGGTCACGATCCCGGTCTGCTCGCCGGCGATCCTCGACATCTTCGTGTATCTGTTCGTCAACGCGATGACGACGGTCTCCGCGGTGATCTTCCTCTATTCGACCTACACCAAGCTGGCCTCGATCACCGTCGTGAACATGGACGAGGCGGGGTTCACCGCGGCGGCGGCGGCGATGTCGGTGACCATCGTCCTGACCTCGGCGGTCGTGAAGCTGCTGCATCTCGCCCTCGATCGCCTGCTGGCCCGCACCACGCATGCCTGGCGGCGGCGCACGCGCTGAAAGGAAAGCGACATGAGCCAGTCCCTGCCTGCGCAGGCCCGGGTGGTCATCGTCGGCGGCGGGATCGCCGGGTGCAGCCTCGCCTATCACCTGGCGAAGCTCGGCTGGCGCGACGTGGTCCTGCTCGAGCAGGCGAAGCTGACGAGCGGCACGACCTGGCACGCGGCCGGGCTGATCGGGCAGATGCGGCCAAACCGCAACATGACGCGCATGAGCCGATACGGGATCGAGCTCTACGCCTCGCTCGAGGCCGAGACAGGGCAGGCCACGGGATGGAAGCAATGCGGGTCGGTCAATGTCGCGCGCACGCCCGAGCGGATGGTCGCCTATCGGCGGCAACTGGCGCTCGCGCGCGGCTTCGGCGTGGAGATGCATCTGATCTCGCCGCGCGAGGCCGGCGAGCGCTGGCCGCTGCTGCGCACCGACGATCTGCAGGGCGCGATCTGGGTCCCTCATGACGGCAAGGCCAACCCGGCGGACGTCACGATGGCGCTCGCCAAGGGCGCGCGGCAGCGCGGCGCGCGGCTGATCGAAGGCGTTCGGGTCCTCGGCTTCGACATCCGCGCAGGGCGGGTATGCGGCGTGCGGACCGACCAGGGCGACATCGCCTGCGAGGTCGTCGCGAATTGCGCGGGGCAATGGGCGCGTCAGGTCGGGGCGCTGGCGGGCGTCACCGTGCCGCTCTATTCCGCCGAGCATTTCTACATCGTGACCCAGCCGATTGCGGGCGTGACGCCGGATCTGCCGGTGATGCGCGATCCCGACGGCTTCATCTACTACAAGGAGGAGGTCGGCGGCCTGCTGATGGGCGGTTTCGAGCCGGTCGCCAAGCCCTGGCTGGAGACCATTCCCCAGGACTTCGCCAACCAGCTTCTGCCCGAGGACTGGGACCAGTTCGAGATCCTGATGCGCAACGCGATCCATCGCACGCCGTGCCTGGAGAGCGCGCAGGTCAAGATGCAGCTGAACGGGCCGGAGAGCTTCACGCCCGACGGGAATTTTGTCATCGGCGAGGCGCCGGAGCTGCGCGGGTTCTACGTCTCCGCCGGGTTCAATTCCTCGGGGATCGCGAATGGCGGCGGCGCCGGTCGGTTGCTCGCGGAATGGATCGTCGCGGGCGAACCCCAGGCCGATGTCTGGGACGTCGATATAAGGCGCTTCGGGCCGTTCCACGGAAATGTCCGGCATCTCAAGGAGCGCACGGTAGAGAGCCTCGGCCTGCATTACGCGATGCGCTGGCCGCGCCAGGAGATGGAGACGGCGCGACCGCTGCGGCGCTCGCCCCTCTACGACCGGCTGCATGCGCGCGGCGCGCGCTTCGGTGCGCGCATGGGCTGGGAGCGTCCGCTCTATTTCGACGCGCCCGGCGCGGCCGCCGTTCCCTATGGCTTCGGCAAGCCGGGGTGGGTGCCCCGCGTCGAGGCCGAGCAGCGGGCGGCGCGCGGTGCCGCGGCGCTGTTCGACCAGACATCCTTCGCCAAGCTGCTGGTGCAGGGGCGCGACAGCCTGGACCTGCTGCAGCATCTCTGCGCCAACGACCTGGGCGGACCGGTCGGAACGATCACCTATACCGCGATGCTCAACGCCCGCGGCGGGTTCGAGAGCGACGTCACGGCGATGCGGCTCGCCGAGCGGGAATTCCTGGTGGTGACCGGCACCGCCCAGGCGACGCGCGACGCGGACTGGATCCGGCGCGCCATCGGCGATCGATTCGCGACCGTGACCGACGTCACCGCCGCATGGAGCGTGCTCGGGCTGATGGGGCCGCGCGCCATGGAAGTGCTCGGCCGCGTTTCGCCGGCGGACCTGTCCATCGAGGCGATCCCGGCCGGCAGCTTCCGCGACATCGATGTCGGATATGCGCGCGTCCGCGCCGCACGGATGAGCTATGTCGGCGGTCCAGGGCTGGAGCTATACGTGCCTGCGGAGTTCGCTGCCCATGTCCATGATGCGCTGCACGAGGCCGGTGCCGGGTTCGGTCTGGTCGATGGCGGCTACTACGCCATCGACGCGCTGCGCATCGAGGCCGGTCGGCGGGCCTGGGGGGCCGAGCTTGGCCCCGACGAGACGCCGCTGGAGGCGGGGCTGATGCACGCCGTGCGTCTCGACAAGCCGGATTTCCTCGGTCGGGCTGCATTGCTGGAAAAGCGCGCGGCGGGCGTGACCAAGCGCCTCGGGTTGTTCGTGCTCGACGATCCCGAGGCCTGGCCCTGGGGCGGGGAGGGCATACTGCGCGATGGCCAGCCGGTCGGCGAGGTCACCTCGGCCGGCTGGAGCGCCGGGCTGGGCCGGGCCGTCGTCATGGGCTATGTGCGCGGCGTCGGCCCGATCGATCGGGATTGGGTTCTGGGCGGGAACTACGAACTCGATATCGCCGGCGCGCGAACCCCGATCCGGTTCCAGGCGCGGCCGCCCTTCCGCGGCTGATCAGTCCTTCGTCCTTGCGTAAAGCGTATCCGGGTCGACCAGAACCGGTGCCACCGTCGCGATCCCGTGGGCGCGCGCGGCGCGGAAGAAGCAACTGCGCCGTCCGGTGTGGCAGGCGACGCCGGTCTGGTCGACCTTGAGCACCAGGCTGTCGGCGTCGCAATCGATCAGCAGGTCGATCAGACGCTGCGTCTGGCCCGAGGTCTCGCCCTTGCGCCACAGCGCCATGCGCGAGCGCGACCAGTAGACGGCGATGCCCTCCGCCAGTGTCGCGCGCAGCGCCGTGCGATTCATCCAGGCGAGCATCAGGATCTCGCCGCTGTCATGCTGCTGTGTCACGACGGGCACCAGCCCGTCGTGGCCGAAGGCGACAGCAGCGACGATTTCCTCGATCGCCGCCGCGGACAGCGGAGCCGTGAAGCCGCTCATTGTCCCTGGCGCCCTCCGGCACCCGGCGCGGCGACCCGGCTCAGTTGTGGAGGATCTGGCTGAGGAACAGCTTGGTGCGGTCGGATTTCGGGTTCGAGAAGAACTGGTCCGGGGTGTTCTGCTCGACGATCTCGCCCATGTCCATGAAGATCACCCGGTCGGCGACGCGCTTGGCGAAGCCCATTTCGTGGGTGACGACGAGCATCGTCATGCCGGACTGGGCCAGTTCGACCATGGTCTCGAGCACTTCCTTGATCATCTCGGGATCGAGGGCGGAGGTGGGCTCGTCGAACAGCATGATCTTGGGGTTCATGCACAGCGAGCGGGCGATCGCCACGCGCTGCTGCTGGCCACCTGAGAGCTGACCCGGATATTTCTTGGCCTGCTCGGGGATTCGCACCCGGCGCAGATATTCCATCGCCGCGTCCTCCGCCTCGGCGCGCGGCATCTTGCGCACCCAGATCGGCGCAAGGGTGCAGTTCTCCAGAACCGTCAGATGCGGGAAGAGGTTGAACTGCTGGAACACCATGCCGACCTCGCGTCGGACCTGCTCGATGTTCTTGAGGTTCTGGTTGAGTTCGACGCCGTCGACGACGATGCGGCCCTTCTGGTGCTCCTCGAGCCGGTTGATGCAGCGGATCAAGGTCGACTTGCCCGATCCGGACGGGCCGCAGATGACGATGCGCTCGCCCTGGTCGACATTGAGGTCGATGTCCTTGAGGACATGGAACTCGCCATACCACTTGTTGACGCCCGCCATCTCGATGATGCGCTGGCCCGAGGCGGCGCTGGCCAGGTGTTCGACGCCGGATGCCGGCGCGGACTGGACCGAAGCTGGTGCGCTCATGGATAGCTCCCTTTTTCCTTTCAGCGTCGCCGGCCGGCCGAGAGCCGGGTCTCAAGATGGAGACTGTATTTCGACATGGCGTAGCAGAACACGAAATAGATGCTGGCAGCCACGAAATATGGCTCGCGGAACAGGCCTAGCCAGTCACGGTCCTTGCCCGAGG
>JBIKXN010000530.1:0-2661 GCA_044355765.1 Alphaproteobacteria bacterium | reverse complement strand
GACCCGGCGCTGGAACAGGATCGCGGAGCGCTCGTTGATGACCGTCCCGACATCGGTCGCCGGATCGCGCGGATCCCCGGCCTTGAGCTTGCGCGCCTTCTCGACCACCAGCGCCGCGAAATCGTCGGCGATCGCCTCGAAGGCCAGGATGCGCTTGACCGCCGTGCAGCGCTGTCCCGAATTCTTCGTGGCGCCCGCGACCGCCAGCTCGGCCGCCTTGTCGAGGTCGGCGTCGTCGACCACGATCAGCGGGTCGTTGCCGCCGAGCTCGAGCACGGTCCGCCGGTAGCCAGCGCGCTCGGCGATCAGCTTGCCCACCGGCACCGAGCCCGTGAAGGTGATCAGGTCGATCATCGGGTTGACGATCAGCTCGTCGGTGAACGGACCGGGCAGCCCGGTCACGACCGACAGCATCTCGGGCGGCAGCCCCGCCTCGTAGAGTATGTCCGCCAGGACCAGCGCGGTCAGCGGAGTCAGTTCCGTCGGCTTCAGCACCACCCGGTTGTTGGTCGCGATCGCCGGCGCGATCTTGTGCGCCGGCATGTTCAGCGGATGGTTGAACGGCGTGATCGCGCTGATGCAGCCCAGCAGCGGCGTGCGCATCGTGTAGATCCGCCGGGCCTTCCCGTGGGGGGTGATATCGCAGCTGAAGATCTCGCCGTCGTCCTTGATCGCCAGCTGCCCCGCGAGCGTGAACACGTCGTAGGCGCGGCCCACCTCGTAGAGCGAGTCCTTCATGCACAGCCCCGCCTCGGCCGTGATCAGCTCGGCGATCTCCTGGCGGCGGGCGGCGAGCTTCTCGGCCGCGGTCATCAGGATGCGCTGACGCTCGTAGCGCGTCAGCTTCGATTTGTAACCATGGCCGACCGCCAGCGCCTCGCGGACATGTTCCGGCCGCCCGGCCGGCACGGTGCCGACGATGCCACCGGTATAGGGATCGAGGACGTCGATGGTCTCGTCGCAGGCGACCTTGCGACCGGCGATGCGCATCGCCTCGCGCCGGACCGGCGCTGCTGGGGGCGGAACGAAGCTCATGCGGCGATCCTCTGCGCGATGCGGTTCAGGACCAGGTCGAAGACGTCGAAGTTCCGGTAGCGCCGTCCCGGCTCCAGCGCGATCCGGCGGTTGAAGATCAGCGGCACGCCTTGCTCCGAAATGCCGCCATGCGAGCGCAGCGGTTCCTTGAGCCCGGAGAGGTCGTGGCGCGCGAGGCTGGTGCCGATCACCTTGTGCCGCGTGGACACCACGACGATGTCGCCCATGCGGTCCTCGGGCAGTTCGAAGCGTCGGCAGGCGGCCGCGCGATCGAGCGCCGCCTCGATGCCCGGCAGCGCGGCGAGGCGCGCGAGCAGCGCCGCGACATCGGTTCCCGGCGGCAGGTAGGCGGTGGCAAAGGATCCCAGCGCGCCGTGATGCACCACATAAGGATCGGTGATCGGCAGGATGACCCGCGCGGCGCCTGCGCCCAGCCAGGAATCCAGCACATCCTGCAGGAAGACGATGTCCGGCTTGCCGTCGGCACCGTGCTTCGCGTTCATGCCGTGATCGGCGGTCAGGGCGATGGCGCAGCCCATGGCGTCCAGCCGCCCGAGATAGGAATCCATCATCGCGTAGAAGGCATTCGCCACCGGCGTGCCCGGCGCATGCTTGTGCTGGATGTAGTCGGTCGTCGAGAGATAGGCGATGTCCGGCCGCCAGGTCTCCATCAGCCGCACGCCGGCGGCGAAGACGAATTCGCTGAGCCCGGCCGAATAGACGTCCGGCACCGGCAGTCCGACCAGATCGAGGACCCGGTCGATGCCGTTGCCCTCGACCGTCGCCTGATCGGCCTTCTCGGACGAGAAGCTGCACGCCTTGCCCGGCGCAAGTTGCAGGCCCTTGCCCAGAAGCCCGCGCAGCTTGTCCTTCGCGGTGACGACCGCGAGCTTGAGCCCGGCGGCCTGCGCGGCGCGGAATATGGTGTCGACCCGCAGGAAGCGCGGATCGTTCATCATCACCTCGCCGCCGCCCTCGCGGTCGTAGAAATAATTCCCGCAGATCCCGTGCGCCGCGGGTGGGACGCCGGTGACGATCGACAGGTTGTTCGGATTGGTGAAGGTCGGGACGACGCAGTCGCCGACGATGGCCGTGCCTTCGCGCAGGATCCGCGCGAAGAAGGGCGCCTGCCCGGCGGCCACCGCCGCCTCGACATAGCCCGGTTCGGATCCGTCGACGCAGACGACCACGACCGGGGCCGCCGGCACCGTGTAGCTACGGCCATTGACGCTGAAGACGGGCATGTCGGTCCCCTACCCTGCTCAGGCCGCCGCGGGCGTGCCGGCGGCGACGCCGAGTTCGGCCAGCATCTCGCGCACCGCGGCCAGGGCCCCGCGCATATGCGTCGCGTCGAGGCGGCCGATACAGCCGATGCGGAAAGAATCGGCCACGGTCAGCTTGCCCGGATAGATGACGTAGCCGCGATCCTTGAGCCCGTCGTAGAAGCGCTGGAAGTCGAAGCGCGGATCCGCGGGCATGTGGAAGGTGACGATGATCGGCGCCTGCAGCGCGTCCGGCAGCAGCGTGCGGAACCCCAGCGCGCGCATGCCATCGATCAGGATCCGGCAATTCTCCGCGTAGCGCGCATGGCGCCCCTCGCGTCCGCCCGCGGCCTTGTATTCCTGG
>JBIKXN010000247.1:0-5787 GCA_044355765.1 Alphaproteobacteria bacterium | reverse complement strand
ATCGCCTGATGCAAGGCCACGATGACCTGGATCGGGGGCGTGAAGCGCCACTGGCCGGTCTTCTCCATTGCCTGCCACTGGTCGAGCAGGTCGAGCACCAGCGTCGTGGCGTTGCCCCTGGTACGCAAAAGCGCGTCCCTGCGGCAGACGACGAAGCCCATCCCGGGCACGCCCTCGAGGCATTTGTTCGAAGAGGCCGCCAACGCGTCGTAGACGACCTCGCGCGCGTCGATCGGCAGCGCGCCGAAGGCGCTCATCGAATCGACCAGCAATCGGCGCCCCGCCGCGGCCACGATCCGGGCGATCTCGGCGATCGGATTGGCGATGCCGCTGGTCGTCTCGCAATGGACGGCGAAGACATGCGTGATCGACGGGTCGTCCCCGAGCGCCGTGGACAGAGCCGCCAGGTCCGGCGGCGTGTCCTCCGCCGTCTCGAGCACGACATTCGCGCGCCCTGCGATGTCGCAGATCCGCTGCGCGCGCTTGCCGTAGGCCCCGTTGACGAGCAGCAGCACCTTGCCGTCGCGCGGCACGAAGGACGTCAGCATAGCCTCGACGGCGAACGTGCCGCTTCCCTGCATGCCGACCGTCACATGCGTCCCGGTCCCGCCGGCGATCTCCGTGATCGTCTCCAGCATCTCGCGGTTGATGCGCACGAAGGTCGCGTCGCGCGACCCCCAGTCATGGACCATGGCGCGCTTGACGCTGGCCGAGGTCGTGAGCGGTCCCGGGGTCAGCAGGAACGGATCGCCGGTTTCGGACTGCGCTTTGACCATCTGGAGCCTCCTGGGTCGCGGAGAGGATATTGACCGTGCGGCGCGCGAGGCTCCAATACATAATTTGGATGCGAAGCATAGACGGAGCCTATGGCAGATGAACCCGGCCCAGCTGAAGGCGTTCCACCTCGTCGCCCGCGAGCGCGGCTTCACCCGCGCGGCCGCCGCCGCGCAGATCAGCCAGCCGACATTGTCGAGCCATGTTTCGGCGCTCGAGCAGACCTATGCCGTGCGCCTCCTGGAACGGCGCGCGCGCGGTATCTCGCTAACGGCGCTCGGCCGCGATCTCTTCGACGTGACCACGCGGCTGTTCGAGGTCGAGGATGAGGCGCGGGCGCTTCTGAGCGGCACCAAGGCGCTGCGACGCGGCCATCTGCGCGTCGCCGCCGACAATGCCTATCACGCCGTCCCGATCCTCGCCGATCTGCGGCGCGACCATCCCGGGCTGACCTTCCGGCTGTCGATCGGCAATTCCGCCGCGGTGCTGCGGCAGGTCCTCGACGGCGAGGCCGACGTCGCCGTCACCGCGAAGACCGGGCCCGACGCGCGGATCCATGCGATCGAGATCAGGCGCGACCGCCTGATCCTCTTCGCGCCGCGCAGGCATCGTCTGGTGGCGCGCGGACGGCTCCGGATCGCGGAACTCGAAGACCAGCCGATGGTGCTGCGCGAGACCGGATCCTTTACCCGCGAGGTGTTCGAGCGCGCGCTCGCGCATGCCGGCGTCCGCCTCGGCCCGATCATGGAGGTCCAGACCCGCGAGGGCGTCCGCGAGACCGTCGCGGCCGGCTTCGGGCTCGGCGCGGTCTTCGAGAGCGAGTTCATGCCCGAGCGCCGTTTCGCCGCCGCGCGGATCGTCGACGCGGATCTGGCGGTGGCCGAATACGCCGTCTGCCTGGACGCGCGGCGCGGCACCGCGCTCGTTGCCGCCTTCATGGAGCGCGCCGGCGCGGTCGCCCACCACATCCGTCCAGGCCTGAGGGCCGCAGGTTCCGCAAGGCCGGATGTCACGAAATCGTAATCTTTCTGGCGCCGCATCGGGCGACAGTCCTATCATCACAGACGATTGGCCATGCACGGCACCGAGATCCTCATAACGCTGGTCGGCAGCGTCGCCCTCCTTTTATGGGGCGTGCGCATGGTCCGCACCGGCGTCACGCGCGCCTTCGGTTCGCAGATCCGGCGCGTGGTGGCGTCGAGCACGCGCAGGCGCTGGCGCGCCTTCCTCACCGGATTCGCGATCACCGCCTTCGTGCAGTCGAGCACCGCGACCACGCTGATCGTGTCTTCCTTCGCGGCGCGCTCGCTGATCCCGGCGTCGGCCGCGCTCGCGGTCGTTCTCGGCGCCGACCTCGGCTCGACGATCGCCGCGCAGATCTTCGTGCTCGACCTCGGCTGGGTCGGCTATGCGGCGATCGCCGGCGGCGTGTTCTGGTTCATGGGCTCGCGCAGCGAACATAGTCGGCACGTGGCGCGCATCGCGCTGGGACTTGGACTGATGCTGCTCAGTCTCAAGCTGATCGCCGCAGCCTCGGCGCCGCTGCGCGGATCGATGGCGACGACCGCGGTCCTCGGCGGCCTGGCCGGCGAGCCGGTCGTGGCGGCCCTGTTCGCGGCGCTGGTGACATGGCTCGCCCATTCCACGCTGGCCATCGTGCTTCTGATCGCGTCGCTCGCGGCCGCCCAGGTCATGCCGCCCGAGGTCGCCGCCGCGCTCGTGATCGGCGCCAATGTCGGTGGCGCCTTCGCACCCTTCGTCAGCCAGGCGGTCGCCCCTCCCGCCGCGCGCCGGGTGCCGCTTGGCAACGTGCTGATGCGGCTCGCCGTAGCCGTCGCCGCCCTCCCCGCGCTCGACGCCGTACTGCCGATCCTCTCGCAACTGTCCAGCGACCCGGCGCGCCTCGCCATCAACGTCCACACCGGCTTCAACCTCGCGGTCTGCGTCGTCTTCGTAGGCCTGGTGCCGGCGGTGGCGAAGCTCTGCGAGAAGCTGCTTCCCGATCGGCCGAGCGTCGCCGACCCGGGGCGCCCGCGCTATCTCGATCCGCATCTGGTCGATCATCCCGCCGAGGCCCTCGCCTGCGCCGCGCGCGAGACGCTCGCCCTCGGCGACCATGTCGCGACCATGCTGCGGCAGACAATGGACGTGCTGGTTCGCGACGACCAGAAGCTGATGCGGTCGGTCGAGGAGGCCGACGACGCGGTGGACAGGCTACACGAGGCGATAAAGCTCTATCTGATCCAGGTCAGCCGCGGCGGCATGACCGAGGCGGAGAGCCGGCGGCATGTCGAGATCCTGGGCTTCGTCACCAATCTCGAACATATCGGCGACATCATCGACAAGAACCTCATGGAACTGGCCGAAAAGAAGATCCGCAACCGCGTCGCCTTCTCGACGGAGGGCCTGGACGAACTGCGCGACTTCCATGCCCGCGTGCTCGACAATCTGCAGCTCGCCTTCAACGTCTTCATGTCCCGCGATCCGACGATCGCGCGCCGCCTGCTGCGCGAGAAGACCGCGATGCGCGCGGCGGAGCTTTCCGCCGCGGACAGCCATTACCGACGGCTGCGCGAGGGGCGACCGGAGTCGATCGAATCCAGCGCCATCCATCTCGACGTCGTGCGCGACCTCAAGCGGATCAACAGCCATCTCACCTCGGTCGCCTATCCGATCCTCGAGGCGACCGGCGAATTGGCGCAGACGCGCCTGCGCGACGAAGCGGCGGGCGCGAACGGCGCGGCGCCGCAGGACCGGCCTGCGGCGCCGTGACGCGCTGCCGGGGAGGCCTCGGTACGGCGACGGTTTGACGCAGTCGCATTGCCGCCGACATACCGGCGCGGCAGCATTTGCCGCATGCGCTCAGAGATGCTCTCGCTGGCCGAGGCCAAGGTCCCCCGCTACACCAGCTATCCCACCGCGGCGCAGTTCACGTCCGCGGTCGGTCCCGACCATGTCGCGGGCTGGCTGCGCGCGCACGCGCCCGATGCCCCGCTCTCGCTCTATGTGCATCTGCCGTTCTGCCGCCAGCTCTGCTGGTATTGCGGATGTAACACGACGGTGACCCGACGATCGGCCCCGATCGACCGCTATCTGGCGACGCTGGGCCGGGAGATCGACCTGGTCGCCGGACTTCTGCGCGAGGCGCCGCCGGTCGCCCATCTGCATTTCGGCGGTGGAACGCCGTCGGTCCTGGAACCGGCTGCGCTTCTCGGCCTCGTGGCGCAACTGCGCGCGCGGTTCGCACTCCTTCCGGATGCCGAGATAGCGCTCGAGGTCGATCCGCGCGGGCTCGACGACGCGCGCATCGAGGCGATCGCGCAGGCCGGCGCCACACGGATCAGCCTCGGTATCCAGGATCTCGATCCGGACGTGCAGACGGCGATCAACCGGGTCCAGCCCCTCGACCTCGTGACCGCGAAGGTCGACTCGCTGCGGCGCTCCGGTCTGGCGCGAATCGCCATGGACCTGATCTACGGGTTGCCGCGCCAGACCGCCGAGACGATCTCCCGGACCGCGCGCGCGGTCGCGGCCCTGGCGCCCGACCGCGTTTCGCTCTTCGGCTACGCCCATGTGCCGTGGATGAAGCCGCATCAGCGTCTGCTCGAGCCGTCCGGCCTGCCAGGCGCCGCGCAGCGGCTGGAGCTGCGCGACGCCGCGAGCGAGGCGCTTGTCACGGCCGGCTACCAGCGCATCGGCATCGACCATTTCGCCCTTCAGGACGACGCGCTCGCGCAGGCGGCTCGTCTGGGCCGCCTGCGCCGGAACTTCCAGGGCTACACCACGGATTATGCGGGCACGCTGATCGGCTTCGGCGCTTCGGCCATCGGCAGCTTCGCCGAGGGCCATGCCCAGAACGCGGCCCGGACCGACGCGTGGAGCGCCGCCATCGATGCCGGCCGTCTCGCCACCTGCCGGGGCATACGCACGGATGACTCCGACCGCAGGCGCGGCGGCATCATCGAACGCCTGATGTGCGGCTTCGAGGCGGATCTGGCGGCCGACATCGCCGAGGAGCCCGGGCTGGCCGACATCCTCGACGGTCTGGCGGACCTGCAGCGTGGCAGGCTGGTGACGCGGATCGGCACGCATATCCGCATCCCGCCGGAGGCGCACCCCTTCGTGCGGCTCGTCGCCGCGCGCTTCGACGCCTATCTGGCCACCGCGGGCAGCCGCCACGCCGCCGCGGTGTGACCGATGCTGCGGCTCAGCGGCGCGCGTCTTCCGCCGCGTCGAAGCCGCGCTTGACGAGCATGAAGACGAACAGGACAGAAAAGACGAAGACGGCGATCCCGAAGCCGTAGATCGCGCCGTCATGGGCCCCCGAGGCGAGGAACAGGCCTATCAGGCCGAGCGCGCCCACGAACACGCCCACCACCCACGAACTCACGAAATCGGTCACGTCTTTCTCCTTTTCCTATCGTTGGGACCCTGCTCGTCGTCGAGCAGGACACGTCGCGCGGCCCCGTCCAGATCCTCGAACTGCCCGGCGCGCAGCGCCCACAGGAACGCGGCGAGGCCCAGAAGTCCGAGCAGGATGGCGAGCGGGATGAGGAGCAGCAGCGAGTTCATGGCGACGTCTTTCCGCGCGCAAGGCGCAGCGCATTGGCGATCACGAGCACCGAAGAACTGGACATCGCGATCGCCGCGACCAGGGGTGTGACAAAACCACACACCGCCAGCGGGACGGCCAGGGCGTTGTATGCGAGGGCGAGTGTCAGGTTTTCGCGCGCGACGCGCCGCGCGCCGCGCGCGACGTCTATCGCCTCGACCACCGCGCCCAGCCGATCGCCCTGAAATACGACGTCCGCCGCCGTCCGGGCGATATCGACCGCATCCGACGGCGACAGCGAGACATGGGCGGCCGCAAGCGCCGGCGCGTCGTTAAGCCCGTCGCCGACCATCGCGACGCGGCGACCGGACGCTTCCAGCACGGCAAGCCGCGCGACCTTGTCCGCCGGCTTCAGGGCGGCCCGCCAGTCGGTCACCCCCAGCCGTTCCGCCATCGCCGCG
>JBIKXN010000562.1:0-2501 GCA_044355765.1 Alphaproteobacteria bacterium | reverse complement strand
CGCCGCCGAGTTGGTGCGCCTTCCCGACGAACTGGACGATCCGATCGGCGATGCGGCGCATGGCGCGGTCAAGGGCATCGTCCACCGCTACCCCGATCGGGTCCTGCTCAAGCCGACACATGCATGCCCGGTCTATTGCCGCTTCTG
Organism: Alphaproteobacteria bacterium; assembly: GCA_044355765.1. Taxonomy (GTDB): domain Bacteria; phylum Pseudomonadota; class Alphaproteobacteria; order CACIAM-22H2; family CACIAM-22H2; genus CAIOSQ01. The sequence continues at coordinate 2,354 of JBIKXN010000562.1, read as the reverse complement.
CTTCCGCCGCGAACAGGTCGGTCCGGGTGGAGAGTCGCTGTCGCCCGCGGAACTCCAGGCCGCGCTTGACTATGTTCGCGCCCGGCCGGAGATCCGCGAGGTCGTGATTTCGGGCGGCGACCCGCTGATCCTGAGCCCGCGGCGGATGGCGGACATCCTGCGCGGGATCGAGGCGATCGCGCATGTCGATGTCGTACGGATCCATAGCCGGGTGCCGCTGGTCGATCCCGCACGCATCGACGATGCGATGGTCGCGGCGCTGGCCACGCCGAAGGCGCTGTTCGTCGTGCTGCATGCCAACCATGCGCGCGAATTCGCGCCGGACGGCCGCGACGCCTGCGCCAGGCTGGTCGCGGCCGGCATCCCGCTGCTCGGACAATCGGTGCTGCTGCGCGGGGTCAACGACGACGTCGCGACGCTCGAGGCGCTGCTGCGCGCCTTCCTCGCGGTGCGCGCCAAGCCCTACTACCTCCATCACCTCGATCCGGCCCCGGGCACGTCGCAGTTCCGCGTGCCGATCTCCGAAGGCCAGGCGCTGATGCGCGCGCTGCGCGGCCGCGTGTCGGGCCTCGCGCAGCCCACCTATGTCGTCGACATCCCGGGCGGCCACGGCAAGGTGCCGGTCGGCCCGTCCTGGCTCGACGCCGACGGCCTGCGCGACCCGTCCGGCGGCCTCCACGCGCCGCCGCGCTGACATCCCGCGCGCGGGCTCAGCCGATGCGCGGCAGTTCGCGCGGCGCGCGTCGGGTCAGAAGCCGCGCGCCGTCGGGCGTGATCTCGACGTTCTCTTCATGGACGATCATCTTTCCGGGCGCGTATTCCATGCCCGGCTCGATGGTCAGAACCATGCCGGCGACGATCGGGGTGCTATCGCCGGGCATGTTCGACGGCGGCTCGGTCAGCTGCAGCCCAAGTCCATGCCCCATCCGGCCGACATTGTTGCCGAGCGAGCCGGCCGCCTCGAGCATCCGCGCCATCACCCGCCAGACATCCTCGGTCGTGGCGCCAGGCCGGGCGGCGGCGATGCCGGCCTCCGTCGCCAGCCAGACCGCTTCATGCGCGCGCAGCGCCGCGTCCGCGACCGAGCCGACCGCGTAGTTGCGGTCGAAGTCGCAGAAATAGCCGTCATAGGTCGAGCCCGTGTCGATGAACAGGATGTCGCCCTCGCGCAGCGACCGGTCATGCGGTCCACACACGATCTGCGGCACGCCGCCGGGACCGGAGATCGCCGGCAGGAAGGGTGTCGCGTCGGCGCCGCGCTGGGCGATGTCGATGCGCAGCTTGCGGCACACGTCGCGCTCGGTGTCGCCGATGGCGAGCTTCTGCGGCAAGGCCTCGTAGGCGTCGCTGGCGATGGTGCAGATGCGCCCGATGCGCTCGATCTCGGCTGGCGTCTTCACCATCCGGATTTCCCACAGGCAGGGCGAGCCGTCGACCAGCTCGACGCCCGACAGCCTTTCGCGCAGCGCCAGGAATTCGATCACCGGCATGCGCAGCGACATCTCGCGGCCGAGTTCGGCGCCGATCCGGCCGGAGCGCCGCGGCAGCCGCGACAGCGTGTCGGCCAGCAGCGACACGCCGTCGTCCTGCGGACGCGGCGCGGGCCAGGTGCGGATGTCGGCGATCCAGGTCAGCGCCATCTCCGGACCGCCGATCTCCGGGATCACGGCGATCGGACGCCCCTCCGCCGGCACCACGACGAACCAGGGGCGGGTCGGACTTTCCCAGAACTGCGAATCGAAGCCCGAGAAATACCGGACATTCGGCGGCGCGCTGACCAGCAGTCCGTCGAGGCCGCGCGCGCGCATGATCCGCTGCGCGCGCGCGCAACGGACCTCGAACTCCGCGGCGGGAAAGCCCCTTGTCATTTCGACACCCAGTCCTGGTACTCGGCGGCGAGGTCGCGCACGGCGGCCTCGTAGATCCGTTTGCCGTGCTCGGCCGAGGACAGGCCCGGATTCGATCCGATGCGACCGTCGGGGAAGTTGCGCCGGTAGTCGGCCGCGTCGGTGAAGCTGCCCTTCGGCGCGACGGGCGGATCCATCGCCATCGGCATCGCGCGATCGGGATGGGCGTACCAGGTGAGCGACACCTCGGACGGCGTGGCGTGGCTGCCTTCCTGGTCGCCGTAGAGTTCGCGCGAAAGCGCCCTGACAGCCGGCGTGTCGTACCAGTTCCGTAGCGCGCATTTGATCGCCGGACGGTTGCCCGCGGTCCCGAAACTCGACGCCGAATAGATCTCCGAGAAGGCCGCAGTGGTCGTGGCGACGTTGCCGCCGTGACCGTTGACGAAGAAGAACCGGTCGAAGCCATGCACGGCGAGGCTCTCGACATAGTCGCGGATCACCGCGATC
>JBIKXN010000561.1:0-2503 GCA_044355765.1 Alphaproteobacteria bacterium | reverse complement strand
CGCGTTGCGCGCCCGCGCCTGCGTCGCCACCGCCGCGGTCAGCGCGTCGATGTCGAAGCGCGCGTTACGCCAGGGGATGTTCGCGTAGTCGATGCCGTCCGGGACGCCGAAATAGCGGAAGGGGCAAAGCTGTCCCGCCGCGATGCCCTCCGCGATGCCGCGCTGGAAGACGAGATTCTCCTGACAGAGCGCGAGCAGATCGGCACCGTCGCCGCGATCGGGCGTCGCGGTCAGCCCGAGGAGGAATTTCGGGCGCAGCCGTGCGATGACGCGCCGGTAGGTCGCAGCCGCGGCGTGATGGAACTCGTCGACCACGACATAGTCGAACGCATCGGCGGCGAAGCGCTCCAGATGCTCCGCACGCGCCAGGGTCTGAACGGACGCGAAGAGCAGGTCGGCGTCGATCTCGCGCCGCCCCGCGCCCAGCCTGCCGATCCGCGCCGACGGCCGTATGCGCCGAAACGTGGCGACGGCCTGGTCCAGGATTTCCTCGCGATGCGCCACGAACAGGATGCGGCGGAACGCCCCCCTGTCGCTGTCGAAGGCCGCGAGCCAGGTCTTGCCGAGCCCGGTCGCGAGCACGACGAGGCCGGCGGTGTAGCTTTCCCCGCGGGTGCGCTCGAGCGCGGCCAGGGCCTCGGCCTGGATGCCCCGCGGCTCCGGTTTCGGAAGCGGCGCCTCGGCGACGACACCTGTCTCGGCGAGATCGCGCTCGCCGCGGCGCGTCTCGTAGTGCGCGATCCAGTCGTCATCGACACGCGCAACCGCATAGTCGGCGAAAAGACGCTCGAAACCCTCTCGTATCTCGGCGAAGCCTTCGGCGTCCCGGCGCGACACGACCCGGTAGTTCCATTCGATCGACGTCGTCAGCGCGGGCGCCGAGATATTGGAACTGCCGACGAAGGCGACGCCCTCGCCCGGCCCGTCCTCGCCTTCGACGAAGATGTAGCTCTTGAGATGAAAGCCGATCCCTCGCGCCTGATGGATCCGCAGATCGAGATCGCCCGAGAGATCGAGGAGCCGGCGCAGCGCGGCAGGTTCCGTGACATCGAGATAATCGCCGACAAGGATTCGCGCCTTGCCGCCCCGCGCCAGGAAATCGCGCAGATGCTCGACGATCAGCCGCGCCCCGCTGTCCAGCAGAAAGGACACGGCGATGTCGCAGCGCCGCGCGTGATCGAGCTGCGCCAGGAGATGCGGCAGGAGCGCATCGGCGCCTCCGGATACGAGCCCGGATCGCCGATCAGCCTCCCGCATCGCCTCCGCCTCCGGCAACTCAGGCATCCCCGCCCCGCTCGCCGCCCTCAGTCATGCGGGCCGATCCAGATGCCGCGGGACCAGAAGATCTTCGCCGCTTCGCCCTTGGGCCAGTCCTGGACCAGGGAACGGCGGGACTGGTCGATAGCGGCGATCGAGGCGGCGCTGCCGTGGCCGGCGGCGACGGTGGCGGCCTCGGCCGGGGTCACGGGGATCAGGATGCGTTGCACCGGATCCTCGCCGTCCTTCCAGTCGATCTGCTCGGTCGTCACCGTCACGAAACGCTGGCCGCAGGCGGCGCAGGCGAGGATGCGGACGATGAAATGGGACTCGTCGACGACGCTGGCGTCCTCGCCGAGGCGATCGCGCGCCTTCCAGGCGGCCGCGGCGTCCGCCGGCCAGCATGTCGCGCATCCATGTCCGTCGTGACCCTTCTCCATCGCGCATCTCCCTGGAAATCGGTTCCGCGCGCCGTCAGGCCTCGCCCGGCTTCGCCGGGGCAACCGGCGTATAGGCGCAGCTGTCGGGCTTGAGGTCGATCAGCGGCGTGCCGTCGATGCAGTCGAGGCCGCGCACGATCAGGACATCGCCCGCGCGGCGCACGAGGCGCACGCGCTGGGTCGCGATCGGGTTGGGACGGACGGGCGAGCGCAGCGAGAAGGCGCCGCGCGCGCGGCCGTCGTTCTTCGGGCTCTGGCGCAGGATGTCGCGGCGCGATTCGTGCAGCCAGTAGAGCACCTCGATCTCGGCATAGGACTCGATCCCGTCCAGCGCGGCGTTCCAGGGCGCGGAGACCTCGATGCGGCATTCCGGTCCGTCCGCGCGCCCCTGGCGCGGACAGGCGAGGCGGTCGGGCCAGGGCGTGCGGATGCGGCCGATGAAATAGAGACCGGCCTGGGTCTCGGCCGGCAAGGCGATCGCGGTCTCGCCCGCGCGGAGGTCGAAGCGGCCGGACATCGGCGTCACCCCGCCTCCGACGGCATGACGCGCGTCGCATCCGGGGCAGCCGGCGGCCGGGCCGTCGCCAGGCCACAGCGCGCTTCCATCGCAAGACGGTGGGACACCCGCGGCCCCGGCGGTGCCACAGGCACGCGATGGAGCGCCGGCCAAGCCGGGACGTTGCCGTCGCCGCGTGCGGCGCGGCGCGCGCGCCCGGCGAGATGTTCCCTCGTGTCGTCGATCGCCACGTCCACGCGGCCCTCCCGTCAGGACCAGATGGGACTATCACATGGCCCATCGCGGGATG
>JBIKXN010000560.1:0-2505 GCA_044355765.1 Alphaproteobacteria bacterium | reverse complement strand
GGCCGGATGTCGGGTCCAGCCCGACCCAGCCCGCGCCCGGCAGATAGACTTCGCACCAGGCATGCAGATCGGTGAAGTCGCGCGCCGGTCCCGCGGGTCCGTCGAGCGGCTTCTCGTCGGCGGCGAGTTGGACGAGATAGCCCGAGACGAAACGCGCCGCGAAGCCGAGATGGCGCAGCACCTGGACCAGCAGCCAGCCGCTGTCGCGGCACGAGCCGTAGCCGAGCGCGAGGGTCTGCTCGGGCGTCTGCACGCCGGGCTCCATGCGGATCAGATAACGGACATGCGCCGCGACGCGCCGGTTGAGGCCGACCAGGAAATCGACCGTGCCGGCGCGCGCGCGATCGATCGACGCCAGGAATTCCGCCAGCAGGGGGCCCGGCGCCACGGTGCGCAGGAACGGCGCGATCTCCTCGGCCAGCGCCGGATCGTAGGCGAAGGGCGTCGTCTCGGCCTCCGGCTCGAGGAAGAAATCGAAGGGATTGATCACCGTCATGTCGGCGACCAGATCGACGACCACCTCGAAACGGTCGGTGGCTTCCGGCACCACGATCCGGGCGAGGAAGTTTCCCTGCGGATCCTGCTGCCAGTTCAGGAAATGCGCCTTGGGCGAGACCGACAGCGCGTAGGACAGGACCGGCGTGCGGGCATGCGGCGCCGGCCGCAGCCGGACGGTCTGCGGCCCCAGCGCGATCGGCCGCTCATAGTGATAGGTCGTGCGATGGCGTAGGGCGGCGTGGATGCTCATGGCGACACCTGCGACTGCTGGCCCGCGCCCCGGCGGCGCGACGCTGCTTGCCGGTCGTGACAGCAATGGCCGTGCCAGGAACGGCCGGCCATCGCGACTTCAGGGCGGCAGCTTGAACTGCTTGGCAAGCTGAAGGCCCTGGCGCTGGTAGTTCGAGCCGCTGCCCGCGCCGTAGAGCCGCGCGGGGGGCGCCGTCAGCCTTTCGTAGCGCAGCCAGCCGACGGTCTGGCCGTGCTCGAGCAGGAACGGCACCTCGTGGGAACGGACCTCGAGAACCGCGCGGCTGCCCACACCGTCGCCGCCATGGCCGAACCCGGGATCGAAGAACCCCGCGTAATGGACCCGGAACTCGCCGACCATCGTGTCGTAGGCCACCATTTCCGCGGCGTGGTCCGGCGGGATCGTCACCCATTCGCGCGTCACGAGGATGTAGAAATCGTCTGGATCGAGTATCAGCCGGCGCGTGCGGGTGCGGATCGGCTCCCAGAAATCCTGGATCTCGTAATGGCGCCGACGGTCGACATCGATGACGTCGGCGTGCTTCTTGGCGCGATAGCCGACCAGCCCGCTCTGCGCGTCGCCGTCGAGATCGACCGTCACGCCGACCAGCCCCTCGCGGAAGATCGGCTCGCCGGCCACCCCGCCGATCAGGGCGACGCGCTTGTGGAGATCGCGCAGCTTGGCGCCTGTCGCGATGTCGGACCCGCGCTGGAAGCGGATCTGGGACAGGCGAACGCCCGGACGCACCAGGACGCTGAAGGTCCGCGGCGCGACCTCCAGGAACAGAGGGCCGCGATAGCCGCTGTCGATCTTGTCGAACGCCGTGGCGCGGTCGGTGATGACGCGGGTGAAGATGTCCAGCCGGCCGGTCGACGACTTCGGATTCGTGAGCGCCGAGATCCCGCCCTGGAGCTGCAGCCGCTCCATCAGCGGCACGATATAGACGCAGCCGCGCTCGAGCACCGCGCCGCCTTCGAGGTCGATGCGATGCATCGTGAAGGTCGACAGCTTGTCCATCACCGTCTGTTCGCCCGGCAGGAAGCTGGCCCGCACGCGGTAGGCCCAGCGGCCGAGCCGCAGGTCGACGCTGGCTGGCTGGATCTGGTCGTCGGCGATCTCGGTGTCGGCGGTGATCTGGTTGGTCGCGATCAGTTCGCGCAGCGCGACATCCGCGAAGACGCCGGGGCCTCGGGTCGACGGTGCCTGCGCCGTCGCGGGCATCCCCGCGAACAACGTGCGGAAGGTGGGGGGATCTTGCATCGGCGCTGGGGCCTACCTTGGCGGTTCGCGAGGATAGACCGCCGGCCTAGGCGGCGACCAGGACCCCGTCCTCGAGCCGGACCGCGCGATCCATCCGGCGTGCGAGGTCGGGATTGTGGGTGGCCATCAGGACCGCAAGACCGGTGCCGCGCACGAGGCGCATCAGAACGTCGAAGACGGCCCCAGCCGTGCCGGGATCGAGATTGCCGGTCGGCTCGTCCGCGAGCAGCACCTGGGGATCGTTGGCGATCGCCCTGACGATGGCGACGCGCTGCTGCTCGCCCCCCGAAAGCCGCCCCGGACGATGCGTCGTCCGCGCCGACAGGCCGACCCGGTCGAGCAGGTCGCCCGCCCGGCGCGCCGCATCGCCACGCGAGCGGCCGGCGATCATCTGGGGCACCACCACGTTCTCGAGCGCCGAGAACTCGGGCAGCAGATGGTGGAACTGGTAGACGAAGCCGAGCTTGCGGCGACGAACCAGCGTGCGTCGCGCATCG
>JBIKXN010000559.1:0-2506 GCA_044355765.1 Alphaproteobacteria bacterium | reverse complement strand
AACCCTCCCCCGACGCGGATGCGCGCGGAGACGAAATCGGAACCGGCGCGACGGGCGTGTCGCGATGATGGCAGGATGGGCGCGAATGGTGCCGCAGGAGGGAATTGAACCCCCGACCCGCGCATTACGAATGCGCTGCTCTACCCCTGAGCTACTGCGGCGACCGTTGGGACGGGCGCGTTCTACCCGCACATGCAGGCTGGATCAAGGGCCGGGCCGACGCTCCGGGGCAGGCCGGGCCGCGGCGCGGCGCATCCCCAGGTCTCGCGCCGCGGCCGGGCCCACCCCTCGGCCTACCGAGCCGCCAGGATTTTCCGGGTCTGGCCACAGGGTCTGATCCGGCGGTGCCGCGAAAGCTTTCTCGCGCGAAGCCGCGAAGGCCGCGCAGCGTTGCCATCCGCGACCAAGGGGCCAGACCTTCCCCGGGCTGTCGCTCGCGCAGCATGAGCTTCGGCGGCGCCCTCGACGCCGCGCGCGCTTCGCGCGCTTCGCGGCTTCGCGTGAAAACGGATGCGCGCGTGGTGCTTCGGGGTCCGGCCCAGGCCCCGGCCCCGGCCCCGGGATCCGCATGGCCGCCGACCCGGCGCGGCGCGGCGCGGCAGGCGATGTGCCGACCCGGCAGCCCCCGGCCACCCCTCACCCGGCGTCGCCCTGCGCCTTCGCCAGATGTTCTGCCAGGTCGTTCCAGACCTGCTGGTCGGCGAGCAGGCCGTCGCGGATCGCGAAGCGGTCGATGAAGCGAATTCCCTCGAACCCGGTGCCGTCGGGCCAAACGCCGCGCAGCGTGCCATGGCAGTACACGACGCTGTCGCCGCCCGCACCGGGCAGCGCGTCGAAACGCGCATAGGTCTTCTTCACCCACCGGTAGCGCGGCTTCGCCCAGGCGACCAGTTCCTCCAGCGTCGCGAAGCGCGCGCCGCCGGGAAAGGTCATCGCGAAGCCCGGCGCCAGCATCGTGCGCGCGCGTGCGAGGTCGCGCGCCTCCATCGCCGCGAGAAAGTCCCTGACCAGCGCGCCGCCGGCCCCGCCGCCGCCATCGTCGTCGTCCATCGCCGCACCTCCCGGCGCTTGCCATCGCCGCGCGTCGCGACGCATGGCCCGCGCCACGCACCGCACCGCGTCGCGCTTGCGCCGCGGCGCAGCTTGCCATGACATGGCCGCCATCCGCCAACCCGGGAGAGACACCCGCGATGACCGACGATACCGCCGACTGGCTGCGCGTCTGGAGCGGCTTTGCCGCGCGCGCGCGGCTCGACGACATCGACGCGGCGACGCGTGCGCATGCGACGCTGACGCTGGCCGACACGCTGGGCGCGATTGCCGCCGGCCAGCAGGAGCCGGAGATCGCGGCGCTGGCTGCACGCCTCGCCGCGCAGGGCGGCGCCGGTGCGTCCAGCGCCGTGATCGGCACGCCGCATCGTCTGCCCGCCGCCGCCGCCGCCTTCGTCAACGGCGTCGCGGGCACGGCGCTGGAGCTGGACGAGGGCAACCGCTTCGCGCGCGGCCATCCCTGCATCCATGTGCTGCCCGCGGCGATCGTCGCCGCCGAGCGCGCGCGGGCCACGGGGGCGGAGTTCCTGGTCGCGCTGTGCCTGGGCTACGAGCTGGGCGCGCGCATCGGCGCCGCGACCACGCTGCGCGCCGGCTATCACCCGCACGGCACCTGGGGCGTCGTCGGCGCGGCATTGGCGGTGGCGCGGCTGTCCGGCGCCGACGCGGCGGCGATCGCGCGCACGGTCGACATCGCCGCCGCGCTGTCGCTGGCCACGAGCATGCGCACGGCGCTGGAGGGCGGGACGGTGCGCAACGCCTATGCCGGCGTCGCCAACCAGCTGGGGCTGATGGCGTGGGAGATGGCGGCGTCGGGGTTCACGGGCGAGCCAGACGCGGTCGCCACGATCTTCGGGCGCATCGCCGGGCAGGATTTCCGCCCCGCGGCGATGACCGAGGCGCTGGGGACGCGCTGGGAGATCGCGCGCAACTATTTCAAGCTGCATGCCTGCTGCCGGTTCAACCACGCGGCGCTCGACGCGCTCGAGGACATCGTCGCGCGCCATGGCCCCGTCGATCCCGCGCGCGTGGCCGCGGTCCGGGTCGAGACCTATGGCGCGGCGGCGCAGCTCGCGGGCACGGCGCCGCGCAACGCGCTCGCCGCGCGCTTCTCGCTGCCCTGGGCGGTGGCGTCCTTCCTGCGCCGGGGCGTCGCCGACGTGCCGGCCTTCCGCGGCGCGGCGCTGGCCGACGCGGCGACGCGCGCACTGGCGGCGCGGGTCGAGGTCGCCGAGGACACGGCGATGACCGCGCGGCTGCCCGCCGAACGGCCGGCGCGCGTCCGCATCGCGCTCGACGACGGGCGCATGCTCGAGGCCGAGCGCGCCAGCAATCGCGGCGATGCCGACGCGCCCTATCCGCGCGCCGCGATCGAGGCGAAATTCCTCGCCCTGGCCGCGCCCGGTTTCGGGCCGGCGCGGGCCGCCGACCTGCTCGCCGCGACGGGGCGCGTTGC
>JBIKXN010000557.1:0-2509 GCA_044355765.1 Alphaproteobacteria bacterium | reverse complement strand
GAAGATCGGCCACGCAGGATCGAGGCCCTGCAGCCGGTTCATCCAGTAGGTGACCGACAGGGACAAGTCGTGCGGGTCCGCCGAGCGACGTTCGGCGAGATAGTTCCACGCCGCCCAGGCCTGCCGACGGCGCGGCATCAGCGCGGCGTCGCGATGGACGACGGCGAGATTGCGCTGGTAGCGAAAGGCGCCGAGGATCGCCGCCTCGGCGGGCGTCGGGTCGTCCAGCATCGCCAGCGCCTCGTCGGCATGCGCGGCGACCACGGCATGGTCGAATCGCCGCGTCCTGCCGGTGGCGTCCGATACCGAGACGCCGCCGGCGTCGCTCGACAGACGCTCGACCCCCGCGCCGAGAACGACAGCAGGGCGGGCGTCCTCGAGCAGCCGGCGGACATATTCGCGGCTACCGCCAGCGACGGTCCGCCAGCGTGGACGGCCGTCGTAGTCGAGCAATCCATGGTTGGCGAAAAAGCGCACGAAGCTGCGCGCCGGGAATTCGAGGATTTCGCGCGCCGGCACCGACCAGATCGCCGCCGCCATCGGCAGCAGATGGTCCTCGACGAAGCCCGCGCCATACCGCTCGCGCGCCAGCCAGGCTCGCAACGTCAGATCCGCCTCGCCGGTGTCGAGCAGCCCGCGCGCCGTGCGGAAGAAGCGCAGGATGTCGCGCAGCATCCGCACGAAGCGCGGACGCATCAGGTTCGCGGGCTGCGCGAAGACGCCGCGAAGCGATCCGCCCTGGTATTCCAGCCGGCCCCCATCGATGCTGACGCCGAACGACATGTCGGACGCGCGCGTCGGCACCCCGAGCCATTCGAACAGGGCCACGAGATTGGGGTAGTTGCGGTCGTTGTAGACGATGAAGCCGGTGTCGACGGCGACGCCGCGCGCGCCGCATGGAACCTCGAGCGTGTTGGAGTGCCCGCCGATCCGCTGCTCGCGCTCGTAGAGGGTGACGCGGTGGCGCTTGGAGAGCAGCCACGCCGCCGACAGGCCCGCCACGCCCGAGCCGATCACCGCGATGTCCAGAGGGTGCCCCGAAAGATCGGGCCCGGGGCCGAAACCGTCCGCGCTCATGTCCTGGTCCCTGGTGCGCTCACGCGCTTTGCTTGAGTGTCGCGAAAGCCGCGAGCGCGCGGTCGCGCGCCTTGCCGTGATCGACGATCGGCCGCGGATAGCTGCGGCCCAGTTCGACGCCCGCGGCGCGCAGCGTCGCCGCGTCCGCATCCCACGGCCGGTGGATGAACGCCGCCGGCATGCGCGCCAGCTCCGGCACATAGCGGCGCACATAATCCCCCGCCGGGTCGAATTTCTCGCCCTGCAGCGTCGGATTGAATACCCGGAAATACGGCGCCGCGTCCGCACCGCAGCCCGCGACCCATTGCCAGCTCGCCGCGTTGTTCGCGAGATCGGCGTCGACCAGCGTGTCCCAGAACCATTCCTTGCCGCGCTGCCAGGGCAGCATCAGGTCCTTGACCAGGAAGGACCCGGCGATCATGCGCACGCGGTTGTGCATCCATCCGGTCTGCCAGAGCTCGCGCATGCCCGCGTCGACGATCGGATAGCCGGTGCGCCCGCGCCGCCATGCCTCCAGCGCCGCCGGATCGTCGGCCCAGGGAAAGGCGTCGAACGACGCGCGCCAGTTGCGCTCCGGCAACTCGGGGAAATGGAACAGCAGGTGATACGAGAACTCGCGCCACAGCAGTTCGCTGACGAAATGCTCGGCGCCGCGACCCTCGCGCCCGCGCGCGGCGTGCCAGAGCTGCCGCGGCGAGATCTCGCCGAAATGCAGATGCGGGCTCAGCCGCGACGTGGATTCGAGATCGGGCCGGTTGCGATCCTCCTTGTAGCCCTCGATCGCCGCGGCCAGGAACCGCTCCAGCCGCGCCTGCGCGCCCGCCTCTCCGGGACGCCATGCGGCGCGCAGCCCCCCCGCCCAGTCAGGCTTGCGCGGCAGCAACGCCAGATCGGCGAGCGCGAGGCCCGGCGGCGGATCGGCGAGGGCGCGAAGGCGCGCGGGCGCCGGAACCGGCAGCGCCGGTGCCGGCGCCGCGCGGCATGCCTTGCCGAAGGGCGTGTAGACCTTGAAGGGCTGGCCGCTCTGGTTGGCGATCGTCCAGGGTTCGAAGAGCAGGCTGGCATTGAAGCTGCGCGCCTGGATCCCGCGCGTCTCGAGACCGGCCTTGATGGCCTCGTCGCGCTTGCGGATCGCGGGCTCGTAGCAGCGGTTCCAGAAGACGGCCGTCGCACCGGTCGCGGCGGCGAGCGCGTCGAGCTCCGCCGCCGCGCTGCCGCGACGCAGTACGAGCGGCGCTCCGCGGGCCACGAGATCAGACCCCAGCGCCTCGAGCGAATGATGCAGCCACCAGCGCGAAGCGCCTCCGTGGGGCCAGGCGCCGGCGCCGGCATCGTCCAGCACATGGACCGGGACCACGGGCGCTCCGCTTTCGGCGGCGGCGTTCAGGGCGGGATTGTCCGCGAGGCGAAGGTCCTGGCGGAACCAGACGAT
>JBIKXN010000558.1:0-2509 GCA_044355765.1 Alphaproteobacteria bacterium | reverse complement strand
GCAGTTCGGCGATCGGCCATTTCTTGTTGATCGGCACGATGCGGCTGCGCAGCTCGTCGGTCACCGCGTGCAGGCTGATGGCGAGGCTCACACCCAGCTCCTCGCCGCAGCGCCGGATCATCGGCACCACGCCCGAGGTCGACAGCGTGATGCGCCGGCGCGACAGCGCGAACCCGTCCTGGTCCATCGCGATGGTCAGCGCGCGGGCGACGTTGTCGTAGTTGAACAGCGGCTCGCCCATGCCCATCATGACGATGTTGGTGAGCTTGCGGCCAAGCTCGGGCGGCGGCCATTCGCCGAAGGCGTCGCGCGCGGAGAGCAGCTGGGCGACGATCTCGTAGGCCTCCAGATTGCGCACCAGGCGCTGCGTGCCGGTATGGCAGAACTTGCAGGTGAGCGTGCACCCGACCTGGCTGGAGACGCAGAGCGTGCCGCGCTCCTTTTCCGGGATATGCACGCATTCGATCTCGGCGCCGTCCTCCATCTTCAGCAGCCATTTCTGGGTGCCGTCGACCGAGGTCTGGTGGCGCGAGATCGCCGGGCGATAGACGTAGAAGCGCTGTTCGAGTTCCGCGCGCAGCGACTTGGAGATGTCGCTCATGCCGCCGAAATCGGTGGCGCCGCGCACATAGATCCAGCGCCAGATCTGGCCCGCCCGGAAGGGCTTCTCGCCGAATTCGGCGAGCGCCGCGGCGATCTCGGGCCGCGTCAGCCCGACAAGGTTGCGCCGGCCGTCCTCGCGCGGCGCCAACGGCGCGCGGGCGGTGTCGATCTCGGGCTTCGCGGCGTCGGCCGGCGGAGCGTCCATGCTGGGGGGCGGCCCGGCCTCAGCGCGGCGCCGGGCAGGCGCGGTTGGCGGCGTCGAGCGCCTTGGCGAAGCCGTCGAGCTTGAACGTGTCGGTCGTGGTCGTGCCGCGCTGCGAAGTGCCGTTGACCACGAGTTCCCGGCCGGTGCGCATCGCCGTGATCATCGCGCGGCCGGTGGCCGAATCCTTCGCCCAGATCGTCTCCGGGATGGCCGTGGCGCGGGTCGAGAGTTCGAAGCTGCGCGTCCTGTCGACCACCGCCGTGACCGGGCGATCGCCCTTGATCGGGTAGCCGGCCTGGAAACTGACCTCGTCGCGGGCATTGGCCGCCATGCGATGGCTGACCATCACCCAGACCTGGCCACGGCGCACGCCCGGCGGCTTGGTCTGGGAGGTGGCGGGCGCGGCGCTGACATAGCAGACCCTGCCCGCCTGCTCGCCATGCTCCCAGGCGTTCCAGGCATCGAAGGTGCCGAGGTGTTTCGCCTGCACGGACGGCTGGGCCTGGCCGAGGGCGGTGCCCGGAAACACGGCCAGCATGGCGACGACGATGACGGAAAAGCGGGCGGTGCCCACGGCGAGACCTCTGTCCGGCGGCGCTTTGGTCGGCGCGGGTGATCCGCACGCCGTCGCCCGGCGTATCGCACGGCGAATGTTGAGCGTCAATCTCGAGGCAGGCTCCCGTCGCGGCCCGGCCCGGCATCCCGCCGGACCGCTTGAGGCCGCGCCATCCAGACGCTACCAAGGTGGCATGGGAGGAGAAGGTCCGAACGCCGCCGCGACCGCCGCCGCTGCGCATGCGGCGTTGATCCGGCGCATTGCGCAGGAATCGGACCGCGCCGCCTTCGGCATGCTGTTCGCGCATTACGCGCCGCGGGTGAAGAGCTACCTGCTGCGGCTGGGGGCCGATCACGGCCTCGCCGAGGATCTGGTCCAGGACGTCATGCTGACCGTCTGGCGGCGCGCGGCGACCTACGATCCGCGCCAGGCCGGCGTCGCGACCTGGATCTTCACCATCGCGCGCAACAAGCGCATCGACGCGCTGCGCCGCGGTCCCCGGGCCGATTTCGACCCCAACGATCCCGCGCTGGCGCCGGAGCCGCCGCGCAGCCCGGACGACGAGACCGACGCGCTGCTTTGGGAGGATGCGATCGCCGATGCGGTCGCGGCCATGCCGCGCGAGCAGTCGGAGATCGTCCGCCTCGCCTATTACGAGGACATCTCGCACAGCGATATCGCCGCCCGCATCGGCGTGCCGCTGGGAACGGTGAAATCGCGGCTGCGCCTTGCCATGGCGCGTCTGCGCTCCAGGTTTGCTGAACGGAATTGATGCCATGAACCACATCGCCAGCGACGAATACCTGCTCGACCATGCCGCCGGAGCCGATACGGCGCCGGTGAGCCTGCTGCTCGACACGCATCTGGCCCTCAACCCGGAAGCACGCCGGCGCTATCGCGGCTTCGAGGCGGTGGGCGGGGCGCTGCTGTCGTCGATCGAGCCGGTGGACACCGCACCCGGCGCCTTCGAGCGCCTGATGGCGCGCATCGACTCGGGCGAGGGGTCCGGCGCGCCGGCGGTGGCCGCCGCGGCGGCGCGCGACGACAGCCTGCTGCCCGCGCCGCTGCGCGCGCGCGTCGGGGCGGACATCGCGGCGCTCGACTGGCGGCAGGTGACACGCGGCGTCCACGAGGCGACCCTCGAC
>JBIKXN010000134.1:0-8522 GCA_044355765.1 Alphaproteobacteria bacterium | reverse complement strand
CTCCTCGACCAGCCATTCGCACAGGCGCTCGAAGCCGATGCCGACATGGCGGGCCTGCTCGGGCACGAGCGAGAGCGGCGTGAAGCCGGGTTGGGTGTTGATCTCGAGGAAGTACAGACCCTCGCTGCCGGGACGCCGCCCGTCGTAGCGGAAGTCGCTGCGCGATATGCCGGCGCAACCCAGCGTGCGGTGAGCGGCGAGGGCTGCATCCATCGCCGCGTCGTAGACCTGCTGCGGCAGCGGCGCCGGCAGCACGTGTTCGGCCTGGCCGGGTTCGTACTTCGCCTCGTAGCTGAAGGCGCTGCCCGCGAAACGGATCTCGGTCACGGCGAGCGCCCGTCCGCCCATGATCCCGACCGTGAGCTCGCGGCCCGGGATGTACTCCTCGACCAGCGCGCAGTCGCCGAACCGCCACGCCTCGATCCAGTCGCCGTTGGTGCCTTCGCCGATCACGGCGACGCCGATGGTCGAGCCTTCGGAAACGGGCTTCACGACATACGGCCGTGGCAGCGGGTCCCGGCCGTCGAGTTCGTCGCGCCGCAGCACTTTGCCGCGCGGCGTGCGAATCCCGGCCTGCTCGACCGCGCGCTTCGCGGTGGGTTTGTCCATCGCCATGGCCGAAGCCCGCAGGCCGGAATGCGTGTAGGCGATGCCCATCAGCTCGAGCAGGCCCTGGATGCAGCCGTCCTCGCCGAAGCGGCCGTGCAGGGCGTTGAAGACCACGTCCGGACGATCGGCTTCGAGCTCGCGGACGAGCGCGCCCACGTCGCGCGACAGGTCGTGCGTGCGAACGTCGTGGCCGGCTTCGCGCAGGGCGGTCGCCACCGCCGCGCCCGACACCAGGCTGACCTCGCGCTCGCGCGACAGTCCGCCCATCAGGACAAGGATTTGCCGTTTCATGATCCGGAACTCGAAACGGTTTTCGAGGGTAAACCGATTCGCCTGATCTCCCAGCGCAAAGTGACCCCGAAGCGCCGCGCGACGCGCGCGCGCACCTCCTCGCCCAGACGCTCGATGTCCTCGGCGGTCGCGTCGCCGGCGTTGATCAGGAAGTTGCAGTGCTTCTCCGAGACCTGGGCGCCGCCAACGCGCAGTCCGCGGCAGCCCGCGAGGTCGATCAGCTCCCATGCCTTGCGGCCTTCGGCGCGCGGATCGGTCGGGTTGGCGAAGGTCGAGCCGCCGGTGCGTGCACGCACCGGCTGCGAAGACTCGCGCGCGTCCCGGATTTCGGCGATGCGCGCCTGGATCGCGGCCGGATCGCCGGGGTCGGCCCGCAGCGCGGCGGCGACGAAGATCCAGTCCTCGGGCGCGTCGCAATGGCGGTAGCCGAGCCCGAGTTCCGCGCGCGCGACCCAGCGCCGCCGTCCCGACGGATCGATCGCCTCGGCGCGCAGCAGAACGTCGGCGATCTCGCGGCCATAGGCGCCTGCGTTCATCCGCAGCGCGCCGCCGATCGTGCCCGGGATCCCGGACAGGAATTCGAGGCCGCCGATCCCGGCGTCGCGCGCGAAGAGCGCCACGTTGAGATCGAGAGCCGCCGCGCCGCAGATCAGCGCGTCGTCCTCGCGCGCAATGCCTGCGAAGCTCCGTCCCAGGCGCACGACGACGCCCGGGATCCCGCCGTCGCGCACCAGCAGGTTCGAGCCGACCCCGATCACCGTCAGGGCCACGTCCGCGGGCTTGGCGGCGATGAAGGCCGCCAGATCCTCGGCGTCCGCGGGCTTGAACAGTATCTCGGCCGGACCGCCGACGCGGAACCACGTCACCGGCGCCAGCGGCGCATTCTCGGTCAGCCGTCCGCGCACCGGCGGCAGGCGGTCGATCAGGCGCGCGCGCGCAGCCGCGGGGGTCATCTCGCTCCTCCGCGCGGCGCGGGACGCGCCTCGGCGGCGCGTGCCGCGAGTTCGCCCGGCAGCGTCTGGGCCCAATTTGTGATCGTGCCGGCGCCGAGGCAGACCACCATGTCGCCGGGCTTGCCCAGTTCCATCACCCGCGACGCCAGTTGCGCCGGGTCGGCGAGGGCGGCCGCCTTGCGATGGCCGTGCGCGCGCAGCCCGGCGACGAGCGCGTCGCGGCTGGCGCCCTCGATCGGCGCCTCGCCGGCGGCATAGACGTCGGCGACCAGCACGGCGTCGGCGTCGTTGAAGCAGGCGCAGAAATCCTGGAACAGGTTCTTGAGCCGCGAGTAGCGATGCGGCTGCACCACGGCGATCACGCCGCCCTGGGTGGCGCTGCGCGCGGCCTTGAGCACGGCCGCGATCTCGACCGGGTGGTGGCCGTAGTCGTCGATCACCGTCATGCCGGCGCCCTCGCCGACGCGGGTGAAGCGGCGCTTGACCCCCTTGATGCCGGCGAGCGCGCGGCGCACCGCGCCCGGATCGATCCCCATCTCGAGGGCGACCGCGATCGCCGCCAGGGCGTTCTGCACATTGTGCTCGCCGACCAGCGGCAGATGCAGGTCGGGGATGGTCCGGGCGTGGCCGGCGCGGTCGGTGATGACGACCTCGAAGCGACCGCCCGCGGCCGACAGGCGGACATTCACCGCCCGCACCTCGGCCTGAGGCGACAGGCCGTAGGTGACGATGCGGCGATCCTCCACCTGTCCGATCAGCGCCTGGACCTCGGGATGGTCGATGCAGCAGACGGCGAAGCCGTAGAAAGGGATGTTGGCGACGAAGCTGCGGAAGCCGCGGCGCAGCGCGTCGAAATCGCCCCAGAAGTCGAGATGCTCGGGGTCGATGTTCGTGACCACCGCGATCGTCGCGGGCAGCTTGGTGAAGCTCCCGTCGGACTCGTCCGACTCGACCACCATCCAGTCGCCGGCGCCGAGATGCGCGTTGGTGCCATAGGCGTTGATGATCCCGCCATTGATCACCGTGGGGTCGAGACCGGCGGCATCGAGCATCGCCGCGCACAGCGACGTCGTCGTGGTCTTCCCGTGGGTGCCGCCGACCGCGATCGCCCATTTGAGCCGCATCAGCTCGGCGAGCATCTCGGCGCGGCGGACCACCGGCAGGTGCCGCTCGCGCGCCGCCATCAGCTCGGGGTTGTCGGACCTGATGGCGCTGGAGACGACGACGACGCTGGCGTCTCCGAGATTCTCCGGCCGGTGGCCGATCATCGTCGCGACGCCGAGGCCGGCGAGCCGCCGGACATTTGCGTTCTCGCTCTGGTCGGAGCCCTGAACGCGATGGCCGAGATTGCGCAGGATCTCGGCGATCCCCGACATGCCGATGCCGCCGATGCCGACGAAATGGATGACGCCGATGTCGAGGGGGAGCGTCCTCATGCCGCGGTCTCCAGGCTGCGTCCGCCGGTGCGCGTCAGCGCCACGACCGTGTCGGCGAGACGCTCGGCGGCCTCGGGCCGGCCTGCGGCCCGCATCGCGGCGGCGGCGGCGGCGAGCCCCGCGGGTGCCGACATCCAGTCGGCAAGGCGCGCCGCGAACGAAGCCGCGGTGAACTCGGCCTGCGCCATGGCCCAGCCGCAGCCCGCGGCGACCAGCGCGCGTGCGTTGGCGGTCTGGTGGTCGTCGGTGGCATGCGGATAGGGCACGAACAGCGCCGGCCGGCCGATGCAGGCCAGCTCGGCGCAGGTCGATGCTCCGGCGCGGCAGACGACGGCATGGCTGCCGGAGATCCGCGCGGCGATGTCGGCGAAGAAGGGCGCGACCTCCGCTTCGACGCCAGCCGCGGCGTAGGCTTCGCGCGCGCGTGCCACGTCCTCCGGGCGCGCCTGCTGCACGACCCGCAGCCGCGCGCGCAGCGGCGGCGCCAGTGCCGCCGTCGCGGCGGGCAGCACGTCGCTGAAGCTGCGCGCGCCCTGGCTGCCGCCGATCGCGAGCAGGACGAAGCGGTCCGCGGCGCCGGGCGTGGCGTAGGGCGCGTCGCGCAGCGCGCCGATCGCCGGGCGGACCGGATTGCCGACCAGCCTGACCTCCACCCCGGCGGGCATCCGCGCGACCGCGGGGAAAGACGTCGCGACGGCGCGGACGCGGCGCGCGAGCAGACGGTTGGCGCGGCCGAGCACCGCGTTCTGTTCGTGCAGCAGCGCGGGGATCCCCGCCCATGCCGCTGCGAGGAGCGGCGGCACCGACGGATAGCCGCCGAAGCCGACGACCGCCGCCGGCGACAGCCGCGCGACCAGCCGGCGCGCGCGCGGAATCGCGGCCGCGAGCGCGACGAGGCCGAGCAGGCGCGACATCCGGCCCGCGCCCATGCGTCGCAGCCCGAGCGCGTGCACGTCGATCCCGTTGCGGCGGGCATCGTCGTCCGCGCGCACGCGGTCGGTGGCCAGCGCGACCCGATACCCGCGCGCGGTCAAGGCCGCGGCGAGCGCCTCCGCCGGGAAGAGGTGGCCGCCGGTGCCGCCGGCGGCGAGCAGGATCAGGGAGGCGTTCATGTCCCGGTTACCCGCCATCCGCCGCGCCGTAGCGCTTGCGCGTGAGCGCCAGCACGAAGCCCATGCCCAGCGACAGCGCCAGCAGCGAGGAACCGCCATACGAGATGAAGGGCAGGGTCATCCCTTTCGTCGGCAGGATGTGCAGCGTCGAGCCCATGTTGATGAGCGCCTGCAGGCCGAACTGCACGAGCAGTCCGGCCGTCGCCAGCAGCGCGAACAGGCTGGTCTCGCCGAGCAGCCGCGCGAAGCCGCGCACGACCACGAAGCCGAACAGCAGCACGATGATCAGGCAGGCGATCAGTCCGAACTCCTCGCCGGCGACTGCGAAGACGAAATCCGAATGCGCGTCGGGCAGATGCGTCTTGACCGTCCCCTCGCCGGGGCCGCGTCCGGCCAGGCCACCGTTGGTGAAGGCCTCGAGCGAGCGCGTCACCTGATACGTGTCGCCCGATTGCGGATCGAGGAAACGGTTGATGCGGCTCTCGACATGCGGAAACACCGAATAGGCGAGCGCGAGCGCGCCTACGCCGGCCCCCAGCAGGCCGAACATCCAGAGCAGGCGCAGCCCGGCCAGGAAGTACTGCGAGCACCAGATCGCGGAGATCACGATCGCCATGCCGATATCCGGCTGCAGCAGCAGCAGGCACAGCACCAGCGCGTATACCGCAAGCGCGATCAGGTCGCCGGGCGTCCCGTCCTGGCGCCGCTGCAGCGCGAACAGCCATGCGCAGATCACCGCGAAGCTCGGCTTGACGAATTCCGAAGGCTGCAGCGAGAAGCCGGGCAGGTTGATCCAGCGCCGCGCGCCCTTGATCTCGGCGCCGACCATGAACGTCGCCG
Source organism: Alphaproteobacteria bacterium (assembly GCA_044355765.1). Taxonomy (GTDB): domain Bacteria; phylum Pseudomonadota; class Alphaproteobacteria; order CACIAM-22H2; family CACIAM-22H2; genus CAIOSQ01. The sequence continues at coordinate 3,281 of JBIKXN010000134.1, read as the reverse complement.
CGAGCAGCGCCACCGAGACCAGCAGGACCGCCGCCGCCAGCCTGCGCACGCCCTGCAGGTCGAGCAGCGACGTCGCCAGCATGATGCCCACGGCGATCGGCAGCAGCGACATCTGCCGGCGCACGAAATGGAACGGATCGAGGCCGAGTTTCTCCGCCACCGGCGGCGTCGCCGCCATCGTCATCATCGCGCCGATGCCGATGAGCATCAGGATCGCGGCCAGCGTCCAGCGATCGACGGTCCACCACCAGCGGGCGACCAGCGAGTTGTCGGCGCGCGGGAACCCGGGGGTCATGCGGCGCCTCGCGTGCCGCCGCGCGCCGCCACCAGGGCGCGGAACCGCGCGCCGCGGGCCTCGAAGCTGGCGAATTGGTCGAACGAGGCGCAGGCCGGCGACAACAGCACCACCGCGTCGGCGACTCCGGCGGCCGCGGCGTCGCGCGCGGCCGCGTCGAGGGCCGCATCGAGCGTGCCGCAGAGGCGATGCGCCACTCCGCCGCGCGCGAGCGTCGCGGCGAAGGCGGGGGCGGCGTCGCCGATCAGGTAGGCCTTGCGGATGCGCGGGAAGTAGGGCGCCAGCGCCTCGATGCCGCCGGCCTTGGCGATGCCGCCGGCGATCCACCAGATCGCGTCGTAGCATCCCAGGGCCTTGGCCGCGGCGTCGGCGTTGGTCGCCTTGCTGTCGTTGACGAACAGCACGCCGGAGATCTCGCCGACCCGCTCCTGGCGATGGGGCAGGCCGGGATAGCTCGCCAGCGCTGCCGCGATCGCCTCGGGTGCCGCCCCCATCGCGCGGCAGGCCGCATAGGCGGCGGCGGCGTTCTGCCAGTTGTGCGCGCCGGGCAGGGTGGCGATCGCGCGCAGGTCCGCGACCTCGCGCGGGGCGTGCGCCGTGGCGTCGACCAGGATCCCGTCGACCGCGCTGACATCGGCGCCGTCCCGCCGCGCGGCCGAGATCGCGAGCGTGCGCGGACCGTGCCGCGCGGCGAGCCTGTCGCGGATCCCGGCGCAGACGGGGTCGTCGACCCCGACGATCGCGGTCGCGCCGGCCTGCTGGCCGCGGAAGATCGCGCGCTTGGCGGCGACGTAGCCGTCCATGCCGCCGTGGCGCTCGAGATGGTCGGGGGAAATGTTGAGCAGCACGGCGACGTCGAACGCGACCGACGGCGTGATCTCCAACTGGTAGCTCGACATCTCCAGCACGTAGACGCCGTCGCGTCCTGCCGGCTGCAGGGAGAGCGCGGGCACGCCGATGTTGCCGCCGACGCGTACGTCGAAACCGCAGGTGGACAGCGCGTGGCCGATCAGCGCCGTGGTCGTCGACTTGCCGTTCGTGCCGGTGATGCCGACCCAGCGCGCGGGGCCCGCCGAGCGCAGCAGTAGTTCGATATCGCCGACGATCTCCACGCCATGGGCGCGTGCCGCGGCGGCGGCGGGATGCGGCGCGGGATGCAGATGCGGAATCCCCGGGCTGATGACCAGCGCCCGGCACGCGGTCCAGTCGGTGTCGCCGGGCGCGACGATGGCGAAGCCCCGGGCGCTGGCGGCCTCGCGGGCCGCCGCCCCGTCGTCCCAGGCCGTCACCCGCGCGCCGCCCGCGCGCAGCGCTTCGGCGGCGACGATCCCGGACTTGCCCAGGCCGAGCACCGCGACCGATGCGCCGGCGAAGCTGGTGACGGGGAAGGGCGTCATCGCGTGCTCATCGCAGCTTCAGGGTCGACAGCCCGGCCAGCGCCAGGATCATGGCGATGATCCAGAACCGGATCACGATGGTGGGCTCCTTCCAGCCCTTCTTCTCGAAATGATGGTGGAGCGGCGCCATGCGGAACACGCGACGTCCGGTCAGCTTGAACGACGCGACCTGCACGATCACCGAGACCGTCTCGACGACGAACAATCCGCCGACGATCGCCAGCACGATCTCGTGCTTGGTGACGACGGCGATGGCGCCCAGCGCGCCGCCCATCGACAGCGACCCGGTGTCGCCCATGAACACCATGGCCGGCGGCGCGTTGAACCACAGGAATCCGAGCGCCGCGCCGACGATCGCCGCGCAGAGCACCGCCAGCTCGCCGGTGCCGGGCACGTAATGGACCAGCAGGTAGCCCGAGAACACGATGTTGCCGACCACGTAGGCGAACACGGCGAAGCACGCAGCGGCGATCGCCACTGGCACGATGGCGAGACCGTCGAGGCCGTCGGTCAGGTTGACCGCGTTCGACGCGCCGACCATCACCACCGCGGCGAAGACGTAGTAGAAGACGCCGAGGTCGAGCAGGACCGACTTGAAGAAGGGCAACGCCAGCGATGTCGACAGTCCGTCTCGCTCGGGCATGATCCAGACGATCCAGCCCGCCGCCGCGAGGCCGAGCGCCAGTTGCAGGCCGAACTTCGCGCGCGCGGAGATGCCGCGTCCGCGCCGGGTGAGCTTGCTGAGATCGTCGTAGAGCCCGATCGCCCCGAAGCCGCAGGTCACCAGCAGCACTGCCCACACGTAGCCGTTGCGCAGATCCGCCCACAGCAGTGCCGAGACCGTCACCGCGAGCAGGATCAGCACGCCGCCCATCGTCGGCGTGCCCTTCTTGGCCAGATGCGTGTCGGGCGTGTCCTCGCGGACCGTCGCGTTGGGCTGGCGGGACCGCAGCCAGCGGATGATCCCCGGTCCGCACACGAAGCTGACCAGCAAGGCGGTTACCACCGCGCCGCCCGACCGGAAGGTGATGTAGCGGAACAGGTTGAGCGGACCGACCTGGTCGGCGAACAGAGAGGAGAGATAGTGCAGCATCCGTTCCCGCCCCTAGACCGCCGGTTGCGCGCCGTCGTCGCCGGCGGCGAGCAGCGCGTCGACGACGCGCTGCATGCCGGCGGCGAGAGACCCTTTGACCATCACCACGTCGCCGGCGCGCAGCGCCGCGACCACGGCCGGCGCGATCGCCGCGGAGGTCTCGGCGTGGCCGCCGCGCAGCCGAGCCGGCAGCGCGTCGTGCAGGCCGCGCATCCGCGCGCCGCAGGTGAACACCAGGTCGATGCCCGCGGCCTGGATCGGATCGCACAGCGCCGCGTGCTCCGTCGCGCTGTCCGGCCCGAGTTCGAACATGTCGCCCAGCACGGCGATGCGCCGCCCGCCGGCCGCGGGGCGCACCCCTCCGGTCACCGCGAGCGCCGCGCGCATCGAGGCGGGATTGGCGTTGTAGGACTCGTCGATCAGCAGCGCCTCGCGCCCCACCGGCCCGATGCGGCGCTGCAGTCCGCGGCCCTTGGGCGGCGCCATGTCGGCGAGC
>JBIKXN010000133.1:0-8535 GCA_044355765.1 Alphaproteobacteria bacterium | reverse complement strand
CCCACCTTCTCGCCCAGCAGCGGGACCGAGAGCGCGGTGACGAGCAGCGGCGCGGAGGCGCCGATCGCATGCGCGTCGGCCAGCGGGATCGCCGCGAATGCCGACAGGAAGAACCACATCTCGACCAGCAGGATCACGACGCGCAGCGTCTGGAGCCATGGCATGCCGCTGCGCCACGCAATCCCCTGGCCCGGCCGCCAGGCGAGCGCCAGCGCGAAAGGCACGAACAGCACGAAGCGGACCCAGATGATCTGGAAGACCGACATCTCCTGGCCGAGGATCTTGCTGACGACGTCCAGGGACGAGAACATCGTCATGGCCAGGATGGCCATCGCGATCCCCGCGCCGGTGGTGGCGCCGCGCGGCGCAGGATCGCCCGCCATGACCGCGGTCAGACCGGATCGACCGGACGCGGGCGCCGGTCGTCGCCGATCGCCACGAACGAGAAGATGCCTTCCGTGACCTTGACCACGTCGCCGCCGTCGCGCCGCCGCACCCAGGTCTCGACCCGCACCGTCAACGACGTCCGCCCGACGCGTTCCAGCGCGCAATAACAACTCACCTCGTCGCCGACATATACCGGCAGATGGAACGTCATCGCCGTCACCGCGACGGTCGCGACCCGGCCGCGCGCGCGCTGGGAGGCGAAGTTCCCGCCCGCCAGATCCATCTGCGCCAGCAGCCAGCCGCCGAATATGTCGCCGTTGGGATTGGTGTCCGCCGGCATGGCGACGGCCCGAAGGCTCGGTTCGCCCGCCGGCCGCGCCGCCGCGACGCCCGCATTCCTTCCGTCGCTCGCAGCCGCCATGCCGTCCTTCGCTCCCGGCCCGACCGGCGGGCGTTTTGGATCCTAGCGTGCCGGCGACGGCGGCGACAGGCTCGGTTGGCCGTGGCTCGATCGCGACAAGGGGGCTTGATCCGGAGGAGTCGGGTGCAGCAGGCTCCCGGCCTCCAGCAACGAATCGAGCGACGGCAGATGGCTGATCTCTTCGGCGGCGGCCCACGGTCCGGGCCGCGCGACAAGGACAAGGGCGCAGGCAGGCAGCGCAGCGGCGGCGGCGGCAGCGCCGGTGGCAGCGGCGGCGGCTCCAGCTACACGGCGAAGGACATCGAGGTGCTCGAAGGCCTCGAGCCCGTGCGTCGGCGGCCGGGAATGTATGTCGGAGGCACCGACGAGCGTGCGCTGCATCATCTCGTCGCCGAGGTCCTCGACAACGCCATGGACGAGGCGGTCGCCGGCCACGCCGATCGTATCGAGGTGGAATTGTCGGCCACGGGCCATTGCACGATCCGCGACAACGGTCGCGGCATACCCGTCGACCCGCATCCGAAGTTCCGCGACACCTCGGCACTCGAGGTCATCATGACCACGCTGCATTCCGGCGGCAAGTTCTCGGACAAGGCCTACTCGACCGCGGGTGGCCTGCACGGCGTCGGCATCTCGGTGGTCAACGCGCTCTCCGACGAGCTCGTCGTCGAAGTCGCGCGCGAGCGGACGATCTGGCAGCAGATCTACAGCCGCGGGCGTCCGAAGGGGCCGCTGCGCAAGATCGGATCGACGCCCAACCGGCGCGGCACCAGCGTCACCTTTCACCCCGATCCGGAGATCTTCGGCAAGGCCGCGCGCCTCAAGGCCGCCACCATCTACCGCATGGCCCGCGCCAAGGCCTTCCTGTTCCGGGGCGTCGAGCTGCGCTGGTCCTGCGACCCTGCGCTGGTCAAGGACGACGACGTTCCCGCCGAGGCGGTGCTGCGTTTTCCCGGCGGCTTGTCGGACTCGCTCGCCGAGGCGCTGGGCAAGCGGCCATGCGTGGGCAAGCCCTTCGCGGGCGAGGAGAAGCTGCCCGACGGGCTGGGCCGGATCGAATGGGCTGTCGCCTGGCCGGGGGACGAGCGCGGCGAGACGCATTCCTACGTCAACACCGTGCCCACGCCGCAGGGCGGCTCGCACGAGCTTGGCCTGCGCTCGGCGCTGTCGCGCGGTCTGCGCGCCTATGGTGAGCGGCTGAACAACAAGCGCGCGCAGCAGATCACCGCCGAGGATATAGGCGATGGAGCTGCGGTGTTCCTGTCGCTGTTCATCCGCGAGCCGCAGTTCCAGGGGCAGACCAAGGATCGCCTCGGCATGCCCGAGGCCCAGCGCGTCGTCGATGCGGTCATCAAGGACCATTTCGACCATTGGCTCGCCGACGACCCGACGAACGGCAGGCAGTTGCTCGAGACGATCGTCGAACGCGCCGAAGACCGCATCCGCCGCCGCAACGAGAAGGAGATGCAGCGCAAGAGCGCAACGCGCAAGCTACGCCTTCCCGGCAAGCTGGCGGATTGCTCGACCAACGCGCCGGGAGGCACCGAGATCTTCCTGGTCGAGGGCGACAGCGCCGGCGGATCGGCCAAGCAGGCGCGCGACCGCGCCACCCAGGCGGTGCTGCCGCTGCGCGGCAAGATCCTCAACGTCGCCAGCGCCTCGGCCGACAAGCTGCGCCAGAACCAGGAGCTCGCCGATCTCGTCCAGGCGCTTGGCTGCGGCACGGGCGACGCCTATGACGGCGAGAAGCTGCGCTACGAGCGGGTCGTCATCATGACCGACGCCGACGTCGACGGCGCCCACATCGCCTCGCTGCTGATGACGTTTTTCTACCGCGAGATGCCGCGGCTGATCGCCGATGGCCGACTGTTCCTCGCCATGCCGCCGCTCTACCGTCTCGCCCAGGGCGGCCAGGTCGCCTATGCCCGCGACGACCGCCACAAGGACGAGTTGATGGCGACCCAGTTCAAGGGCCGCGGCAAGGTCGAGATCAGCCGCTTCAAGGGCCTGGGCGAGATGCCCCCGTCCCAGCTCAAGGACACGACGATGGCGCCCGGCAGGCGCACGCTGCTGCAGGTCCGCATCGATCCCGAGGCCGAAAGGCCGACCGAGCGGCTCGTCGAGAGCCTGATGGGACGCAAGCCGGAGTTACGGCTTAAGTTCATCCAGGAGAACGCCAGGCTGGCGCGCGACCTCGACATCTGAAACGACGCGCCGGCCGTTCGACCGCCAGGAGGATACGGCCATGCCGCTCAAACGCATCGAGCACTACAACATCCACACCGAGCGCCTCGCCGAGACCGTAACTTTCTACGAACGCGTGCTGGGCATGAAGGCGGGGGAACGGCCGCCCTTCCCCTTTCCGGGCGCGTGGATCTATCTCGAGGGCACGCCGGTCCTGCATCTCGTGGACATCGCCGACGGCCAACGCCCCGCGCGCGCCGGCCAGCGCGGCACCGGCGTCCTCGACCATATCGCCTTCGAGGCCGTCGACCTTGCGGCCATGCGCGCGACGCTGACGCGCGAGGGCGTCGCTTTCGTCGAGCGGCTGGTCCCGCGCACCGGCGTCACCCAGGTCTTCGTCGAGGATCCCAACGGCGTGACGCTGGAACTCAACTTCGCCGAAACCGCGGCGCCGGCGAGCTGAGTCACCCCAGGTCGAGCGCGTGGCGCGGGCCGCGCGGCTCGAACCCGTTGCTGGCCAGGAACCGCGCCGTCGCGGCGTCGATGGCGGCAGGCCGGAGTTCCAGGCCACGCCACCCCCGAAGCTTCGCCTCGCGCCGCGCCGCCGCGACGAGACGCGCGCCAAGCCCCCGCCCCCGCCGATCCGGCGCAACGAAGAGCCCGGACAGGTCGCCGATCCCATCGCTCCCGGCGTGGAGAACGACGCGCCCGACGACGAGGCCGGACGCGTCGATCGCCACGACGCCGAGATCCGGCGCCTCGTCCAGCCCCGGACCGGCGAACGCGGCGCGCTCGGCGGCATCGGCCCGGCGCAGGCGCGCGGCGTCGTCCGGCCCCGGCAGCGAAGGCTCCGCGGCTCCATCGGGGCGACGTCCGAGCATCACGACGCGCTTGCTTGCGCCATAGACGTTCTGCACCGCGAGTTCGCGGAACCCGAGGCTACCGTGGAAGGCGAGGCTGGTGTCGTTGGCTGGCCGAAGATTGACCTCGCAGACGACCGGCGGACCCGCGGGGCCGACAGCAGCGAAGATATCGGCATAGGCCGCCCGGCCGACCCCCCGGCCGCGCAGGCCCTCGCCCACGACGATGCGGTCGACATAGGCGAAGTCCGCCAGCTTGCGCTGGAACCACGCGTAGTTCTCGCTGCCATAGGCGCGGCCCGGCGGCAGCACCACGGTCAGGGCGGCGATCGCGCCTTGCCGATCCGACGCCACCCGTACGCGCGCGTCGCCGGCGAGGAACCCATGCCAGACCCGCTCGGGCAGCGCGTTGACATGCGGGATCGCCGCGTCGTTGAGCGCGACGATAGCGGGCAGGTCCCCGCGTTCGGCGGCTCTGAAGATCAGGGTCATGCAGCCATCCAGTCCAGCAGCGCGGCATTGACGGCCGCGGGTTGCTCGAGCGGCGCCAGATGGCCGCAGGTCTCGACGACCACGAGCCTTGCGCCGTCGATGTCGGCGGCGATCTCCCGCGCCGCTTCGACGGGGGTGGCGAGATCCTGGCGGCCGCACAGCACCAGCGTCGGAACGTGGATGCGCGACAGGCCGGGCCGGCTGTCCGGTCGGCCCAGGATCGCCTTCTGCTGACGGATGAACGCCTCGCGGCCGACGCGCAGCGTCATGGCGGAGACTGTGGCGACGAATTCCGGTTCGCGCATCCGATCGGGATGGACCCATTGCGGCAGCAGACGCGGCGTCACCCCCTTGAAGTCGCCGCGCTCGGCGAGGCCGATCAGATCGCGACGCAGTTGAGCGCGCTCCGGCGGGTCGGGCCGCGCCGAGGTGTCGAGCAGCGCCAGCCGCGACACGCGCGCCGGCGCCCGGCGCATGATCTCGAAGGCGACATAGCCACCCATGGAAAAGCCGGCGAGCGCGAAGACAGGGGGCGCGGTCCGGAGGACCTCGGCCGCCATCGCGGCGATGCTGTCGGCGCGGGTCAGGTCGCCGACCGAAATCTCGGCGACGTCCGCGAGCGCCACGACCTGCGGCGCCCAGATCGCAGCGTCGCAGAGCAGGCCGGGCAGCAGGACGAGCGGCGGGCGCGTCACTTGATGAGCTTGAGCAGGTCGCGGAATTCGGCGGTACCGGCCCGCTCCAGCCATTCGAACAGAACCATCTCGACCGTGGCGATCGTGGCGCCGGCGGCGGCGAGGCGGCGCAGCCCGGCGTCGCGATCGCCGGCGCGCCGGGACGACACGGCGTCCTCCACCACAGCCACCGACCATCCCGCGTCGATCAGCCCCAGCGCCGATTGGAGCACGCAGACATGGGCCTCGATCCCGCACAGCACGGCCTGTCGCCGCGGCCCCATCAAGGCGAGCCGCGACTGGATGGCCGGCTCGGCGGCGCAGGAGAAGCACAGCTTCTCGAGCGTCTCGTCGGGCGTCGCGAGGGTCGCGAGCGACGGCACGGTCGGCCCGATCCCCTTCGGGTATTGCTCGCTGACCAGCAACGGCACGCCGAGCCGGCGCGCGGCGCGCATGAGCCGCGCCGCCCCGGCCTCGACCGTCTGGGGAGCGGCCATCGCCGGGAGCAACCTCTCCTGGATGTCGATCACGAGCAGAATGGAAAGATCGGCGCGCAACAGCATGGCCGCGAAGCTAGCCGCCGCCGCATGGCCGCGCCACCGCGCCGGCGCGTGCCGATTGCGGCGATCCCAAGGCCCATGCCCCCGCGCAACCGGCGCCGAATGCCTTCCCAAGGCCGGAAAAGGGCCAGAAATCGGGGCTGGCGCGTTGACTTGCCGCCGTTTCTGCCGATAATCGCGGGCGCGGGTCAAGGGGGGCCGGGCGGCAAGCCACGGCCCCTTTCGTCTATTGGCCGGCCGCCCCGGCCAGGCCGCGACCGCGCACGAAAGGTTGAACCCAGCACGATGAGTTTCGACGATCTCGGCCTCGGCGCCGATGTTCTCCGGGCCGTTGCCGACGCCGGCTACAAGGAACCGACCCCTATCCAGCGGCAGGCCATCCCGCAGGTGCTCTCGGGACGCGATATCCTCGGCTGCGCGCAGACCGGTACCGGCAAGACCGCCAGCTTCACCCTGCCGATGATCGAGGTCCTGCAGGGATCGCGCGCCCGGGCCCGCATGCCGCGCTCGCTGATCCTGGAACCGACGCGCGAACTCGCCGCCCAGGTGGCAGAGAATTTCGACGTCTACGGGAAGTATCACAAGCTCACGAAGGCGCTGCTGATCGGCGGCGTCCAGTACGGAGACCAGGAGAAGGTGCTCGACCGCGGCGTCGACGTCCTGATCGCCACGCCGGGCCGCCTGCTCGACCATTTCGAGCGCGGCCGCCTTCTGCTCTCCGACGTCAAGATGCTGGTCATCGACGAGGCCGACCGCATGCTCGACATGGGGTTCATCCCCGACGTCGAGCGCATCGTCTCGCTGCTTCCCAAGCATCGCCAGACGCTGTTCTTCTCCGCGACCATGCCGCCGGAGATCCGGCGTCTCGCCGACGCCTTCCTGGTCGATCCCAAGGAGATCACGGTCGCGCGCCCCGCTACGACGGCGGACACCGTCAAGCAGTCGCTGGTGACCGCCGACGAACGCGTCAAGCGCGAAGTCCTGCGGGCGCTGCTGCGCGCCGAACCGGTGCGCAACGCGCTGATCTTCTGCAACCGCAAGCGCGACGTGGACATGCTGCACAAGTCGCTGCGCCGGCACGGCTTCAATGTCGGGCAGTTGCACGGCGACATGGACCAGGCGCAGCGCACGGCGACGCTCGAGTCCTTCAAGCGCGGCGAGATCACGCTGCTGGTCTGCTCGGACGTCGCGGCGCGCGGCCTCGACATCGACGATCTCAGCCACGTCTTCAATTTCGACGTTCCGATCCATGCCGAGGACTATGTCCACCGCATCGGCCGCACCGGCCGCGCCGGACGCTCGGGCGCAGCCTTCACCATCGCCACACGCGCCGACGGGAAGTTCCTTGCGGCGATCGAGAAGCTGATCGGCAAGCCCATCCCGCGCGCCGAGCTACCCGGCTTTGACGCCGCGGAGCCTGCCGCTTCGGCCGGCGAGCCCTCTGCTGCGCCCGCGCCTGCGCCCGCGTCCGCGACCGACGCAGAAGCACCGCGCCAGCGCTCGCGCGGACGGCGCGGCGGTCGCGAACGCGACCGGGACCGCGAGCAACCCCGTGGCGGCGACCGGCCCGCCCAGCGCGAGCAGACGCGCGCGGCCGAGCCGCAGGAAGAACGTCCACGCGCCCCGGCGCGCCCGGACGCGCCGCCCCCGAGGCCGGCTCCCGCCGCGCGCAGCGAACAGCCGCCGCGGCGCCGTCGGCCGGACACGGACGACGACCAGAGCCCGCTTGGACTGGGCGATCATGTGCCCGCGTTCCTGATGCGCGGGAAGCGGGCGAGCGGGTGATCCACCACCAGCGGAGCGACGCAGGATGCAGACGATCTTCGTCATGGTGAAATGCGACCTCGGCCGCGCCTACGACGTGGCCGACGCCGCCGTGCAGAACGTGGAACAGGTCTCGGAGATTCATTCGATCTCCGGCCAGTACGATCTGATGATGAAGTGCTACCTGACCGATGACCAGGACATCGGGCATTTCGTCATGGGCTTGCAGCGGCTTCCTGGCGTCAAGGACACCTTCACGCTGATCGCCTTCAAGGCTTTCGCCTGACCGCGCGTAGAAGCCTCAGCGCCTGGCCTGGCAGATAAGGCGCCAAGCGAGCCATGTCTCGCCGGGGCGCTCGACCCGGCGCTCGTCGTACACGACATAGCCGTTCGGGCAGGTCTTCTCGGCCTGCGCGACATCGAGCATCGGCGTGTCGACCGGCTTGCCTTCGCGCTGGTACAGCTTCTCGACCGTCGCGACCCGCCCGAACCAGGCCGGCTGTCCGGCGTCGGGCGCGTAGGTCGTGCCGCTGACCGCCGCGGCGGCGGTCGTGGCGAGGAAGTAAAACGCGCTGACGCCGATATCTGCCATGGTCGTGTCCTGGCTCCGGAATAGCTGCGCACACATCATATCCGGCGCCGCGGCCGGTGCCAGAGGTCTTTCGGCGCAGGGCTCAATCCAGGAAATCGGGCTCCTCGCGCCGCAGCGTCCTGACCACCGCCGCCATGAAGCCCTTCGCATAGGCCTTGAATCGTGGAACGTCGCGCGGGATAGCCGCCATCATGCGCGTGGGGATCGGCTGCAGGGCATGCCCGCCCGCTTCCGCCAGCAGTTGCATGCGGCAGGTGTCCTCGAGATAGATCAGCCGCAGCAGGGCCTCGCCGATCGACGCGCCGACGACCAGCGGCCCGTGATTCTCCATCATCAGGATGAAATCCTCGCCGATCAGCCCAGCCAGCCGCTCGCCCTCGGCCGGCGTCAGCGCCGGGCCGTCGAAGCCCCGGTCGTAGGCGATGCGCTGATAGAACGACATCGCGGAGAGATAGCTTGGGCTGACGGTTCCGCCGCTGCGCATGCAGATCGCGGTGGCGTGGTGCATGTGGGTATGGAGCACCGCGACCGCCTGCGGCAGCAGGCGGTGGATCGGCGCGTGGATGCAGAAGGCGGTCGTCTCGACCGTATGGCCACCGGC
>JBIKXN010000555.1:0-2525 GCA_044355765.1 Alphaproteobacteria bacterium | reverse complement strand
TCCGTTCGCGATAGGCCTGCGCGGCCGCCGCGGTGGTGACCGGCGGGACCAGATTGGGCATGACGATCGCGCGCGCGAAACGCGTCGCCGTCAGGGGCAGCACCGCGGCGAGCATGTCGCCGTCGCGCAGATGGACATGCCAGTCGTCTGGGCGCCGCAGCGTAACGGAGATCGTCATGACGGGGTCCGTCCGTACCGGCAGGTCGGCGTTCGGGAAGAGGACGGCCATGCGGTCGAGCACGGCCACCGTGCAGCATTCATAGGGGGGCACGGCGCGAACGGCAAGACGTCGCGCCACCCCCCGCTTGCCTCGAGGCGGCTTTCGGCTATAAGCGACGCCAAGAATGTCGCCCGCCAAGGAGAGGCTTCGTCAGATGGCCAGCACCCCGGACAGCAAGGACTATCCGCATATCGAGACCCATACGCAGACATGGGACATGTTCTGCGCGATGTCGAAATGGGTCGTGATCGGCTGCGTCATCGGCCTGATCCTGATGGCCGCCTTCCTGACCGGCGACCACAAGAGCGCCGGCGGCTGAACCGGTCGCAGGATCGCCCCGGCAGCGACCGAAGCATAGCGCGGCGCGGCGTCTGGTCAGACCGCCGCGATCGCCCGCCGCACCGCTTCGAGCGCCTCTTGAGCCCGCCCGCCCTGGGGCCCGCCGCCCTGGGCCATGTCCGGTCGGCCACCGCCGCCCTTGCCGCCCAGTTCGGCGACTGCGCACCGGACCAGCGCCACGGCATCGATGCGCGACGACATGTCGTCGGTCACGCCGACCACGACCGAGGCCCTGCCGTCCTCGACTGAGATCACCGCGACCACACCGCTGCCCAGCTTGCGTTTCATGTCGTCGACGAGCGGCTTGAGTTCCTTGCCAGGCACCCCGTCGAGGCATTGAAGCGAGGCCTTGACGGCGCCGATCTGCTCGATCGCCGGGCCTGCCGAAGCGCCGCCGGTAGCCAGCGCGCGCCGCAGTTCCGCCACCTCGCGCTCAAGCCTGCGCTTGTCCTCCAGCAGCCCGACGACGCGCGCCGGGAGATCCACCGGCGCCGCCTTGAGCGCCGCCGCGCTCTCGCGCACCAGACGCTCCTGTTCCTCGACATGGGCCAGCGCGCCCTTCGCGGTCACGGCTTCGACCCGGCGAATGCCGGCCGCGACCGCCCCCTCGGAAACGATCTTGAACAGGCCGATATCGCCTGTGCGGCGCACATGGGTGCCGCCGCAGAGTTCGGTCGATAGATGGGAATCGCCGGCGCCCATCGAAACCACCCGCACCTCGTCGCCGTATTTCTCGCCGAACAATGCCAGAGCCCCGGCCTCGACGGCCGCTTCGGGGCTCATCAGCCGGGTCACGACGTCGGCATTGGCGAGAATAGCGCCGTTCACGGACGCTTCGACCGCGCGGATGTCCTCGGGCGACAGGGCTCCGGGGTGGGAGATGTCGAACCGCAGGCGGCCGGGGCTCACCAGCGAGCCTTTCTGGGTGACATGCTCGCCAAGCCGCCCGCGCAGCGCCGCGTGGAGCAGATGGGTGGCGGAGTGATTCGCGCGCAGAGCCGAACGGCGTTCGCCATCGACCTCGAGTTCCACCGGGTCGCCGACCTTGAGCGTTCCGGCCTCGAGGCGACCGACATGGGCGTGGACGTCGCCGAGCTTCTTCTGCGTGTCGGCGACCGCGAACCGCGCGCCGCCGGCCCGGATCGTGCCGGTGTCGCCTGCCTGTCCGCCCGACTCGCCATAGAACGGCGTCTGGTTGACCATGATCACTCCGTCCTCGCCGGCCGCGATCCGGTCGACCTCGACGCCCGCCCTGAGGATCGCGACGACCTGCCCCTCCGCCCGCTCGGTGTCGTAGCCAAGGAACTCGGTGGCGCCGATCCGCTCGCGCAAGGGAAACCAGATCTTCTCGGTGCCGATCTCGCCCGACCCCGCCCAGGTCGCCCGCGCCGCCTCGCGCGCCTTCTCCAGCGCGGCGTTGAAACCCTCGCCGTCGACGGCCAGGCCACGGCCACGCAGGACGTCCTGCGTCAGGTCGAGCGGGAAGCCGTAGGTGTCGTAGAGCTTGAACGCGATGTCGCCGGCGAGCGTGCCGCCGGCCGGCAGCGCGGCGGCCGCCTCGTCGAGCAGGCGCAGGCCGCGATCGAGCGTGTCCTTGAACCTGGTCTCCTCCAGCTTCAGCGTCTCGGTGATCAATGGCTGTGCGCGCACGAGTTCGGGATAGGCCTGGCCCATCGTCTCGATGAGCGCCGGCACCAGCCGGAACATCAGGGGATCCTTGCAGCCCATCAGATGGGCGTGGCGCATCGCCCGGCGCATGATGCGCCGCAGCACATATCCCCTGCCCTCGTTCGACGGCAGCACGCCGTCGGCAATCAGGAAGGAGGAAGCGCGCAGATGGTCGGCGACCACGCGGTGCGAAACCTTGTGCGGCCCATCGGCGGCGGTCGACGACGCGTCGGCCGAGGCGAGGATGAGACGCCGCAGCAGGTCGGTGTCGTAGTTGTCGTGCTTGCCCTGTAGCAGC
>JBIKXN010000554.1:0-2528 GCA_044355765.1 Alphaproteobacteria bacterium | reverse complement strand
TACCATCTGCATCCAGAACCTTTAGCCAGAACCCTTCGTCAATCGAATGCTCGGCTGGGTCAAAAGTAGGGTTTATGATTCCGCCCTGAGAGCGCAGGTGGGCCGCTAGGTTGGAGAAGTTAACGTCGTCAACGACGCTCAACCCCAGTGTCTCAACATGCTGTCTAAATTTATTTACGGCATGTTCAAGGTTTGAATCTTCAAGATTTTTTTGAATAGACACGATCTACCTGCCGCTTGCTTGGTAATATCCAGAAAAATTCGCTCGGATGTCTGCGATGCGGGCCGATAGTTCAGGCACCCGGCGATCCTCATTGCACTTTTGGGAGGTAACCAGAAAATAAACCTCCTCTCCGAGCGGCAGGAAGTCCAGGCCGAATCTTGCTGCGGCCGAGTGGGCGCCGAGGCCGGCATCGGCGCGGCCTGAGGCGATCACGGCGGCGACGGCCTGGTGGGTGAACTCTTCGTCGCCGTAGCCGATGATGGCGGCAGGGGCGATCTTGTGGCGCTTGAGCAGGCGGTCGAACCACAGCCGGGTACCGGAACCGGGCTGACGGTTGACGAAGCGGGTGCGCAACCTTGGAAGATCCGCGACGCCGGCTATCCCTAGCGGGTTGCCGGGGGCGACCATCAATCCCTGCGCCCTTCGGAATAGCACCCGCCAGACGAAGCCCTCGGCGCGCAAGGCCTGGGCAAGCGCGGCGGGGGGCGATTCGTCCAGCGAGGCGAAATGGCAGCCCGCGAGATCGGCGCGGCCCGCGCGAAGGGCCGCAACCGCCTCGCTGCTGCCGACGATATCCAGCCGCAGCCCGGGGACGTCGCGGGAAGCCGCCGCGAGCAGCGGGTCATGGCTGGCCGCGAGAACGAGCGGCCGGGGCGCAGCTACGGCGACCAGCTCCGCGAGCGCCGCGCCGAGCGTCCGGGACTCCGCCTCGAGAGCGGGTGCCAGTCTCTGCGCCATCTCCGACAGCGCGTCGCGCAGCCGCTCGCCGGTGGGCGAGAGCCTTGTCCCGTGACCCTTCGTGCGCAGCGCGAGCGGCCTGCCGAGCGCGGCTTCGAGGCGCGCGAGCTTGCCCCAGATCGCGCGGTAGGACAGTCCCGTCCGCTCCGCGGCGCCCTTTAGGGTCGCGGTCCGCGCGATGCCGTCGAGGATCCCCAGCGTCTCCTCGGCGTGCATGGCGACATCGCCGAGAGCGATCCGCCCGTCGAAGGTGATCGAAAGTGGCATCGGCACAGCATTTCATATTGAACATGCGGCTGTCGACTTCAACTCTCCGCCGCGATGTTAGACACCTTCGCCGAAGCCCTAAGGCTGCTCCTCGTCCTCGATCCCGCCGTCGCCGGGATCGCAGCCCTGTCGCTGCGCGTCAGCCTGGCCGCCGCGGCGATCGGCTGCGCGATCGGGATCCCCGTGGGCGCCCTGCTCGCGATCGCCCGTTTTCCCGGGCGTGATGCGGCGGTGGTGGTGCTCAACGCATTGATGGGGCTGCCGGCGGTCGTCGTTGGCCTGATCGTCTATCTTGCCTTGTCCCGGTCTGGTCCGCTGGGGCATCTGGGGCTGCTCTTCACCCCCGGCGCGATGATCGTCGCCCAGACGGTGCTGGTGACGCCGCTGGTCGCGGCCCTGGCGCGGCAGATCGTCGAGGACGCCGACGGCGAGCTTGGCGAACAGCTGCGCTCGATGGGGCTTTCGGCCTGGCGGCGCGCCCGCGCCCTCGTCTTCGACGTGCGTTTCTCGCTTGCCGTCGCGGTCCTCGCCGCCTTCGGCCGCGCGATCGCCGAGGTCGGCGCGGTGCTGGTGGTCGGCGGCAACATCGCCGGACATACGCGCACGATGACGACGGCGATCTCGCTGGAAACCCAGAAGGGCGACCTGCCGCTCGCGCTTGCCCTCGGCATCGTCCTGTTGGCGCTCGTGATCGTCGTCAACGCCGCCGCGGCGGCGCTGCGCAGCCATGCCGCGCGACGCTACGGTTGAGATGTCGGCCATGCTGCCGATCCAGATCGCGGGGCTGACGCTGATTGCGGGCGGCCGGGCGGTGCTCGACGACGTGGCGGCCGAAATAGCGACGCGCGGCATCACCGCGATCATCGGGCCAAACGGTGCGGGCAAGAGCACGCTGCTGCGCGTGCTCGACGGTCTGCTGCGACCGGCGCGCGGGACGATCCGGTTCGGGATCGGCGGCACGGCGCCCGCTCCGCGGCGCGCCTTCGTCTTCCAGAAGACCGCGCTGGTCCGCGCCAGTATCGCGCATAATGTCGCGCTGGCCGTCGAGGCCGAGCCGATTTCCGCCGCGGAGCGCGCGTCGCGCGTCGCAACCGCGCTGGAGCGCGTCGGTCTGGCGGCACGCGCGCAGGATGCGGCCCGGCGTCTGTCCGGCGGCGAACAGCAGCGTGTCGCCTTCGCGCGCGCCTGGGCGCGACGACCCGACCTTCTGCTGCTCGACGAGCCGACCGCCAGCCTCGATCCCGCCGCGACCGAGGAGATCGAACGCCTGATCCGCGCGCTGCGCGACGCCGGCACCAAG
>JBIKXN010000553.1:0-2539 GCA_044355765.1 Alphaproteobacteria bacterium | reverse complement strand
CTTCGCCGAAGGCCTGCCCGAAGTGCTGGTCGTCGAGGAGAAGCGCTCGATCGTCGAGGCGCAACTCAAGGACCAGCTCTTCAACTGGCCGGCAGACCGTCGCCCGCGCATCGTCGGCAAGACCGACGAAGCGGGGCGGCCCCTGCTGTCCAGCGCCGACGAGCTTTCGCCCGCCGAGATCGCGGTCGCGATCGCGACGCGGATCGCGCGCTTCGAGGACGACGCCGAGATCGCCGCGCGCGCGCGGCGCCTCGCCGGCGTCACCGAGCGCGTCGCTCCGACCGGCGCCGCGGCCCAGTTCCGCCGCACGCCCTATTTCTGTTCCGGGTGCCCGCACAACACCTCGACGCGGATCCCCGAGGGCAGCCGCGCCGCCGCCGGCATCGGCTGCCACTTCATGACGGTCTGGATGGATCGCGGCGCCGAGACCTTCACGCATATGGGCGGCGAAGGTTGCACCTGGATCGGCCAGGCCCCCTTCACCGACACGCCGCATATCTTCGCCAATATCGGCGACGGCACCTATTTCCACTCGGGCCTGCTCGCGATCCGCGCCGCGGTCTCGGCCAAGGTCTCGATGACCTACAAGATCCTGTTCAACGACGCGGTCGCGATGACCGGCGGCCAGCCCGTCGACGGCCCGCTCTCGGTGCCGATGATCGCGCGCCAGGTCCTGGCCGAGGGCGTGCGCAAGGTCGTGGTGACGACCGACGATCCCGGCAAGTACCCGGCAGATGCCGATTTCCCGCCGGGCGTCGAGATCCGGCATCGCGACGATCTCGACGCCGTGCAACGCGCGCTGCGCGAGCATCCGGGCGTCACGGTGCTGATCCACGACCAGACCTGCGCGGCCGAGAAACGCCGCCGGCGCAAGCGCGGGACGTTCCCCGATCCCGACCGGCGGGTGTTCATCAATTCCCGCGTCTGCGAGGGCTGCGGCGATTGCGGCGTGGCGTCGAACTGCCTGTCGCTGACGCCGCTCGAGACCGAGTACGGCCGCAAGCGCGCGATCGACCAGTCGTCCTGCAACAAGGACTTCTCCTGCGTGAAGGGGTTCTGCCCCTCCTTCGTCACCGTGCACGGCGCGAAGATCCGGCGCAGCAGGGCCGGTAGCGAAGCAGACGCGGCGCTGGCGAGCCTGCCGGACCCCGGAACCCTGCCCGACCTCGCCCGGCCGTGGAACATCCTGGTTACCGGCATCGGCGGCACCGGCGTCGTGACCATCGGCGCGTTGCTCGGCATGGCCGCGCATCTCGAGGGCAAGGGGGTCACGGTGCTGGACCAGACCGGCCTCGCGCAGAAGGGCGGCGCGGTGCTCAGCCATGTGCGCATCGCCGCGACGCCCGAGGCGATCCACGCCGCGCGCATCCCCAACGGCGAAGGCGATCTGATACTGGGCTGCGATCTTGCGGTCGCGGCCGGCCCGGAGGCGATGGCGCGCATGCAGGCCGGCCGCACGCGCGCCTTCGTCAACGTCCATGGCGCGCCGATCGGCGCCTTCACCCGGGATCCCGACCTTGTCTTCCCGCTCGGCGAACTCGAGGACTCGATCGCGCGCGCGCTGGGCCGCGACGCGCTCGACGCCTTCCCCGCCCAGCGCCACGCCACCGCGCTGATGGGCGATTCGATCGCCACCAATCCGTTCATGCTGGGCTATGCGTGGCAGAAGGGCGCGATCCCGGTGTCGCGCGCGGCGATCGACCGCGCCATCGAGCTCAACGGCGTGGCGGTCGAAGCCAGCAGGCGCGCCTTCGCCTTCGGCCGTCTGGCGGCGCACGACATGGCGGCGCTGCTGCGCCTGGCGGAGCCGCCGCAGGCTTCGCCCACCCAGGCGCCGCCCGCCACTCTCGCCGAGCTGGTGGCGCGCCGCCGCGCCGATCTGGTCGACTACCAGGACGAGGCCTATGCGGCGCGCTACGAGGCGCTGGTCCGCCGGGTCGAACGGGCCGAGACCGGCTGCATGCCGGGCCACACCGCGCTGACCGAGGCGGTCGCCCGCTACGCCTACAAGCTGATGGCCTACAAGGACGAGTACGAGGTCGCGCGTCTCTACGCGGCGCCCGCGTTCCGCCAGGCGCTCGAACAGCAGTTTTCCGGCTGGGGGTCGCTCGAGTTCCATCTGGCACCGCCGCTCCTGGGCGAGCGCGATCCCGTCACCGGCAGGCCGCGCAAGCGCGGCTTCGGCCCCTGGATGCTGCGGGTATTCGCCATGCTGGCGAAGCTGCGCCGGCTGCGCGGCACCGCGTTCGACATCTTCGGGCGCAGCGCCGAGCGGCGCATGGAACGCGAGCTGATCGCGCAGTACGAGGCGACGATCGGCGAGATCTGCGCCAGCCTGTCGCCCGCCACGCACCGGCTGGCGGTCGAGATCGCGCGCGTGCCCGAGCATATCCGCGGCTTCGGCCACGTGAAGGAAGACCATCTGCGCAAGGCCAAGGCGCGCGAGAGCGAGCTGATCGCCCGCCTGCGCGCGGCGACGCCGACGCCGCCGGTCGCCGCGGCGGCGGAATAGACTGCCGCCGCCGCGGCTCAGTGCAGC
>JBIKXN010000552.1:0-2551 GCA_044355765.1 Alphaproteobacteria bacterium | reverse complement strand
CCGCTGCTGCGCGCGGTGTCCCATGGTCCCGGGTTGCGCGCCATCGCGCAGGCGATGTTCGGCCGGGCGGCCAAGCCCTTCGACTTCCTGTGGCTGCGCACCATGCTGGCCGGACGCGCCAGCCCGCTGCATTTCGATCATGTCTACATGAATCGCGGATCCGCCGAGGTCCTGACCGCCTGGATCCCGCTCGGCGAGGTGCCGCTCGCGGCCGGTCCGATCGTCTTCGTCGAGGGCTCCAACCGCTTCGCCGACATCCTCGCGCGCTATCGCGGGCTCGACGTCGACCGCGACGCGATGCCCGGGTCCTTTCCCGAGGACGCGATAGGCTTCGCGCGCGCGCGCGGCGCGCGGCTGCTGACAGCCAGTTTCCGCCCCGGAGATGTCATCCTTTTCGACATGTTCTCGTTGCACGGCTCCTGCGATAACATGCTCGACGGCGGGCGCGTCCGGCTGTCCTGCGACGTGCGCTGGCAACCCGCCGGCGACGCCGAGGACGATCGCTGGTTCGGCGCGCCGCCTTCCGGTCATGGCGGCCGGAGCTATGGCGGCGTGAATTCGGCCCGGCCGCTGGGCGCGGACTATATCGCGCGGTGAACGCGCGACGAGGAAGAGGGAGAGAGCGATGCGCCAACTCGGCGACCTGAAGATCGGCTGCACGGCCGGCGGCACCACGCACCAGGACACGAACATCCCGGACATCACGACCAAGGTGCGCATGGTCAAGGAGGCGGGCGTGTTCGACTTCATCGACCGCACGCCGCCCGACGAGGAATTCCGCGACCTTCTGAAAGCCTCCGAGAAATACGACCTGCCGGTCCTCGCCGGCGGCTGGTTCTACACGCTGGGCCGCGACGAGACGCTGTTCGAGCAGAACATCATCAAGGGCCGCCTGCTCGGCAACAAGGTCCAGAACGTCCAGGTGATGACCAACCACGCCGACGGCCACGTGCTGACGGATGCGGAGGTCGCCGATTTCTACATGCGCGCGCATGATTTCGGGATGCGGCACGGCGTCGTGCCCTGTTTCGAGGTGCATGTGAACATGTGGTCGGAGCATCTCGGCCGCGTCGAGAAGGTGGCTGCGCTCGTGAAGGCGCGCGGCGTGCCCTTCTACATGACGCTCGACCACAGCCACGTGATCTTCAAGATCGACAATCCCGAGGAGCAGAAGGTCCAGAACATGAAGGCGGACGTCGATTCGGGGGCGCTGATCCTCGATCCGTCCAAGCCAGGCAACGTCGCCAAGAAATGGATCGACTCCAATTTCGTCCACCACGCCCATGCGCGCGCGGCGGTTCCGGCCAACCCGATCAACATCTGGGCCAAGCACCCAGACGGTCGCTTCGGCCGCGGCATCCAGTACCCCTTCATGAAGCCCAATCCCGGCGAATACGTCGCCGACTGGGACGAGGCGCGGCTGGAGCCGTGGAAGCGCGTGGTGCGCGACCTGCTCGCCTATCACGCCACGCATGACGAGAGCCCGATCGGCCAGATCTCCTGCGAGCACATCCCCGCGATCGATTACGGCATGGGCCATAAATATTCGATCTTCGAGAACAACGTGGCCTGCGCGCGCTGGATGCGCGAGGAATGGGCCAAGGCGCTCGCCGCCGCCGGCGCCAAGCACTGACACGCATAGCGAGGAGACAGGAAGATGAAGGTTCGCGCCGCAGTCGCCTATCAGGCCAAGGCCCCGCTGACGCTCGAGATGATCGATCTCGAGGGTCCCAAGGAGGGCGAGGTCCTGGTCGAGGTCAAGGCCACGGGGATCTGCCACACCGACGAATACACGCTCTCGGGCGCCGATCCGGAAGGCCAGTTCCCGGTCGTCCTCGGGCATGAGGGTGCCGGCGTCGTCGTCGATGTCGGCAAGGGCGTGACGTCGCTCAAGAAGGGCGACCACGTGATCCCGCTCTATACGCCGGAATGCCGGCAGTGCAAGACCTGCCTCAGCCGCAAGTCCAATCTCTGCACCTCGATCCGCGCGACGCAGGGCAAGGGCGTGATGCCCGATGGCACCAGCCGCTTCTCCTGCACCGGCAAGCCGGTGCTGCACTACATGGGTTGCTCGACCTTCGCGAATTTCACGGTGCTGCCCGAGATCGCGCTGGCCAAGATCCGGCCCGACGCGCCCTTCGACAAGGTCTGCTATATCGGCTGCGGCGTGACCACCGGTATCGGCGCGGTGATCAACACCGCCAAGGTCGAGCCCGGCGCCAATGTCGTGGTCTTCGGGCTGGGCGGCATCGGCCTCAACGTCATCCAGGGCGCGCGGCTGGCCGGCGCCGACATGATCGTCGGCGTCGACATCAACCCGGCACGCGAGGCGATCGCCCGCAAGTTCGGCATGACGCATTTCGTCAACCCGAACGAACTCAAGGAAGACGTCGTCGCCCATATCGTCGAGCTGACCAAGGGCGGCGCCGACTATTCCTTCGAATGCGTCGGCAGCACGAAGCTGATGCGCCAGGCGCTCGAGTGCTGCCATCGCGGCTGGGGCGTGTCGGTCATCATCGGCGTCGCCGGCGCGGGGCAGGAGATCTCGACC
>JBIKXN010000551.1:0-2552 GCA_044355765.1 Alphaproteobacteria bacterium | reverse complement strand
CGACGGCGCGGCCGGCAGCCTTGCGACAGGCACGAGCCCGATCATGAGCGGATGTCCTGCATCGCGGCCGCGCGCGCCCAGCGCAGTCCCGCGAAGGCCAGAAACCCTGCCGGTCCGAAGAGGAAGGTCAGGACCAGACAGGGGACGACGAGAACGAAGGCGATGTTCTCCGCGCGCGCCACCCGGGCGATCGCCATGCCGATCAGCAGGTCGAAGGCGAGATAGTGGAGCCATCCCGCCAGCGCGATATGCGGGTTGTCGAAGAGCAGCATGACATCGGCGAGACTGCCGAAACCTCCTTCGGCGCGGGTCCAGAAAGCCAGAACGATTCCCGCATAGGCGGTGGACAGCAGCAGCGGGATGGCGGCGCCGGCGATCGCCTCGGCAAAGCGCGGGAAGCGCGGCATCGCCAGAAGCGCGATCCACCCCGCAAGCGCGGTCGTGTTCGCGGCCGCGAAGACGGATTCGGGAGACAGACCCATCGGCACCTCTTCTTGACAGTGTCAAGCATATAACCGCCCCGATCCTTGCATCGTCAAGATGGAATTCGCCGCCGCGTTTGACGGCCTCGGGAGCGCATCGTAGACATAGGCCCATGCCCAAGCCCCGGGCCCGCTCCCGCCGCGCCGCGCCCTACCATCATGGAGATCTGCGCGCGGCGCTGCTGCGCGCCGCCGAGGACGAACTCGTCGCGCGCGGCGCCGAAGGCTTCTCGCTGCGCGGCGTCGCGCGCCGCGTCGGCGTCAGCCATGCCGCGCCCGCGCATCATTTCGCCGATACGAAGGCGCTGCTTTCCGCGCTCGCGGCGGAAGGCTTCCGCCGCTTCCTCGCAACGCAGCGCGAGCGGCAGGCAGGCGCCCCGCCCGATCCGCGCGCCCAACTCCTCGCCGCCGGGCAGGGCTATGTCGCCTTCGCGGCGGCGCATCCCGCGCTGTTCCGGCTGATGTTCGCCTCGCGCCGCACCGACTACGCGGATGCGGAGCTCGCCGCCGCCGCGGGCGCGGCCTACGACCACCTCCTCGCCGGCGTGGCGGCCGTGCATGGCGCCGCCGCGGCGCCACCCGTCGATGTGCTGGCAGCCTGGGCCATGGCGCATGGGATCGCCGACCTGGCGAATTCGGGCCGGCTGTCGCTGGTCGCACCCGGCGCGGCAGTCGAAGCGCTCGTGACCGCCGCGCTGGAGCGCGCATTCGGGCAGCCATAAAACCCGGGACGGAGCCCGGATTAGCACCCACGCCGGCGGAGTGATCCAGGCTCCGTCCCGGTTTCGCCGAGCGGCCCCGCCATGGCGCTATTGCTGCGCCTTCCAGGCGTCCATGATCTCCGCGCCCGTGGCGCTCCACACGCCCTTGCGCGAGAGCATGTGGCGCAGCGCCTGCTCCAGCGCGCCGATGCGGTAGGGCTGGCCCGTGATCCAGGGATGCAGCGAGATCGCCATCACCCGGCCGCCCTGGGTCGCCGACTCCTCGTAGAGGCAGTCGAACTGGTCGCAGAGCTGGTCGCGGAACTCGTCGTCCGAGTGGTGGTTCTGGACGAGGATCGTGTAGTCGTCGATGTCGATGGGGTGCGGCATCGCGACCAGCGGGCCGTGCGCGCTGCGCATCGCGTAGGGCATGTCGTCGTTGACCCAGTCGCAGCAATACTCGATCCCCGCGGCGGCGACGAGGTCGAGCGTCGACTTCGACTGCGACTTCGCCGGCGACAGCCAGCCGCGGACCTTGAGGCCCGGCACGCGGCGAAAGACATCGAGCGTCGTGGCGATCTGTTTGCGCTCGTCCTCGACCGGCAGGCCCTCGTAGTGCAGGTGGTCCATGTCCTGGCCATTGGCGACGATCTCCCAGCCGCGCGCCACGCAGGCCTCGAGCAGCGCGGGATAGCGCGCCGCGACCGCCGCGTTCATCGCCGCCGAGACGCGGATGCCCAGGCGCTCGAAGCTGCGCATCATCCGCCAGATACCGACACGGTTGCCGTAGTCGCGCAGCGTGTAGTGGCGCAGGTCCGGATAGGCGGTCTGCATCGCGCCGGGCGGCTTGAAGGGCTTGCCCTTCATGTCGATCGGGAACCATTCGAGCGCGGGGATCACCCAGAGCGCCACGCGGGCGCCGCCGGGCCATTCGACCTTCTTCCTGCGCGGCAGGATGGACCAGTCGTAGCGATCGTGATCCATCCCGTATTTGCGGGCGCGGTACTGCAGATATTCCGGGGGCATGCCGGTCATGGGGCGGCTCCGACCTTGTGCGAGGCCCGGGCGAAATCGGACATGTGGTGGGCGATGAAGTGCTGCGCGATCTCGCGTCCCGTCGCCAGCCAGACCTTGTCGTGGCCGGTGATGTGGCGCAGCGCGTCCTCGAAGGCCTTCATGCGGTACGGCCAGCCGACCAGGTAGGGGTGCAGCGGGATGCACATCACCGTGCCCGAATGCTCTCCCTCCTCGTAGAGGCGGTCGAACTGGCGCTTGATGATGTCGCCATAGGCGCGCGGGCTGACGAGGTTGACGTTGTAGGCGATGACGTCGTTCATCTCGAGCGAGTAGGGGATCGAGACGAGCGTGC
>JBIKXN010000550.1:0-2553 GCA_044355765.1 Alphaproteobacteria bacterium | reverse complement strand
CATGGGCGTTGATCCTCACCGCGCGGCGATAGGCGGCCTCGGGAGAGACGATCTTCCGCATGGGCGAGGGCGAGATCTCGACAGCGAAACCCGAATTGCGCCCCGCCGCGCCTTCGCCGGCGCGGCCGGCGTCGATCACGGCGATGGATTCGCCGGGGGCGAGCTCCGCGATGCGCCGCGCCGCCGCGAGCCCCGCATATCCCGCGCCGACGATCGCCCAGTCGAAGCTCATCGTCCCGCGGACGCGCCGCACCGGCACAGGCCGCGGCGCCAGCAGGGCCACCCATCCGCAGCTATCGTCGTTGCGCGGCAAGCGCGCGACGCGCCGTTCGTCCGAGGGCAAACCCACCGCGTCGCTCCGCTTCGATGCGCCGCAAGCCTAGCGGGTCGCGGTCGCGCGCGCCGCCCTAATCGCAGCGCCGGGGAATGCGGGCGCTCCGGCCGGGCGGATCGGCCGTCTCACTGCGCGGTGGCCCGCTCACGCTCCCACCGTTCGTCCTCGCGCGTGCTTATCAGCGATTTCGACCGCAGCGGGATCTCGCCCGGTTCCGCGGCGGTCGACACCGCGACGCTGCGCCAGGCGGCGCCGTCGATCGCGGTGCGATAGCGCCGGCGTTCGTACGATCCTGGCGGCAGGAAGCGCGACGCGTAGACCAGCCGGTCCGGTGCGCGCAGATCGACCGCGTAGATGACTTCGAACGCCGCCCCATCCGTCATCACCACCAGCGACTCGCTGACGCCGAAGGCGGCGATTTCCTGCGCGATCCGGCTTCGCCACGCGCGCGTATCGGCCTCGCCCATCCCGACGACACGGATCGTGCTCGCGAAGGAGTTCAGCGCCGGGATGGGAAAACCGGGAGCCGTGGTCTGCACGCAGGCGGCGAGGCCGCGCCGCGTCAGGATCATGTTGGGCTCCCTGCGCGAAAGCACGAGCTGTTCGAGCCGATCGGCCGGACGACCCTCGCGGGGTCCGGCAAGCCCCTGGATGGTGCTGTCCGCCAGGCTGGGCATGCAGCGCTTCAGCGCCGCCGCGGTCGCGCTGTCGGCCAGCGGCAGCAACGCGTAAGCGTCGGGCACGGCCACGCGCACCGGATCCACCGCGACCGCCGATCGCGGCAGCGTCCCCGGGCGCGCGCGCAAGGCCTTCCAGTCGGCGAGGACCGACTGCAATCCGCGATGATTCGCACCCATCGGCGGCAGAACCGCCTCGCGCTCGGCGACCGCCCTGAGCCAGCGCCGCTGTGCGTCATGGGCACGGGCGGCAGCGGGCGATGCCAGCATGCGCTCGACTGCGCCGCGGTCCTGCGCGCCGAGCATGGAATCGAGGCGGCGAAAGGCTTCGCTTCCCGGCGGTGCGCCCGCGCGCAATGCCAGCAGCGCCGTCGCCGGCCCTGCATCCGGCATGGCGTCGCGCAGCGCCGTCGCGACGTGGAAGGCATATTCGGCAGGCATGTCGCCTGGGCCGAGGCTGAGCCCCTCCAGCCAGGGTCGTCGCGCGGCGGCCGGATCGGCGGCGGCGGCATCGGGATCGAGATCGAGAACCGCGCGGTCGATCTCGATGGCGCCGCGTCGCGTCGTGCGCTTGATCTCGGTCACGTAGCGCCCATAGGCCCGGCCCGGCGCGCTGCGGTGGAAAGCGGCCAGCTCGTCGATCTCGTCTGCGGTCAGCGCGTCGGCGTAGAACCGGGCGAGCGAGGTGGGCGGCGCCGCCGCGAGGCTGCGGATCGCGCCCGCGAAGTCCAGCCATCCGCGCCGCAGCATGCGTTCGATGTCGTTGCGGATGTTCGCGCGATAGAGGTTCCAGGTCGGCGCACGCGGGTTCCAGGCGCCGGACGTGTCGAGCGCGCGCAGCATCAGCCACGCCAGCAGGTCGAGATCCTCGCTGGTGTAGTGCTGCTCGAACGTCGTCACCTGGGAGAGCGGGATCGCCTGCAGCCGGACCAGTTCCTCTGCCGTGGCCGACAGCGGTGCCGCGGCCATCGGCGCCGCCGCGGATGCCGCGGGGCGGCGCGGCGCGTCCTCGGGCGTCTGGCAGCCGGCCAGGGCGAGTACGGCCAGCACGAGCGCCGCATGTCCGACGGGCCGGGCCCGCGAGGCGCGGCGTCCGGCCGCCGAAGGCGCTGCTGCGCGCATCACGCCGTCGGCGATGCCGCAAGCATCGCTTCGAGTGCGGGGGAGAGCCCGACGCTGGGTGTCGGCGGCGGCGGCGCGAAGGATCCATGCGCCGCCTTGGCCGCGCCGAGACGCGCGGCGGCGAGCGCGGCGGCGACCAGGCAGTCGAGCGAGCAGAGCAACGGCACGTCGAGCCGCGGCTGCAGATCGGCCGCGAGGCCGGCGAGACCGGCACCGCCGAAGATCACCACATCGGCGCCGTCCTCGGCGACGCAGGCCTGCGCCAGCGCCACGAGCTCGTCGCTGGCGGCCTCAGGATCGGCGGCGATCTGCGCGCCGGTCAGCCGCGTCGCGCGCAGCGCGGCGAGGCGATCGGCAAGCCCGAGCAGTCCAGCGAGTTCCCGCAGCATCGGAACCCAGCGCTCGCCGCCGGTGACGATG
>JBIKXN010000132.1:0-8655 GCA_044355765.1 Alphaproteobacteria bacterium | reverse complement strand
GCCGTTTGCGGGCGCCAGATCGCAGGCCCGCATCAGCGGCGCGCGCGCATCCTCCAGCTGGCCGACGCGCTCGAGCGCGTTGCCGAGATTGGACCAGCCGTCGGCCAGATCCGGCCGGGTGCGGGTGGCGGTCCGGTAGAGCGCGAGGGCCTCGGAGGCGCGGCCGGCCTCCTCGGCCAGCGTGCCCAGGTTGTTGGCCGCGTCGCCCAGACGCGCATCGATGGCGAGCGCCTGGCGCAGCGCCGCCTCGGCGGCGCGCGCGTCCCCGGTCTCCATCAGCAGTCGGCCCAGATTGGCGTGGGCGGCACCCGTCCGCGGGCAGGCGGCGACGGCCCGATGCGCGATCGCCAGCGCCCGCTCGAGGTCTCCCAGGCGATGGAGCACCGACATCAGCCCCGCCCAGGCCGCCCATAGCGTCGGCGCCGCCGCCGTCGCGGTCGCGTAGAATTCGGCCGCTTCGGCGCGCCGGTCGCAGAGGTCGAGCGCGCGGCCCAGGTTGCAGGCGATGTCCGCTGCTTTCGGGGCAAGCGCGACCGCCCGGCGCAGGACCTCCACGCCTTCCGCCGCGGCGCCGTCCTGGCACAGCGCGACGCCCAGATGGTTGAGGATGCCGGGCGCCGCGGGGGCGAGCGTCGCCGCCTGGCGGAACGAGGCGACGGCTGGTCCGACCTGGCCCGCCTGTATCAGCGTCAGCCCGAGCAGATGATGCGCCTCGGCGTCGCGCGGCGCGATCGCGATCGCCCTGCGGCAGGCTTGCGCGGCGTCAGCAAGCCGCCCACCCTGCGCGAGGCGGCGCGCCTGGTCGAGCGCGGCGGAGAGCTGGTCCGGCGATGGCGCCATGGGTCTTCCGTCGATCGCGGCGAGGCCGAGCTGCGGCCTGCCCCCCTGGTGCCCCACGCCGGACTTGAACCAGCACGTTCTTGCGAACAACAGATTTTGAGTCTGCCGCGTCTACCGTTCCGCCAGTGGGGCACGCCACGGGATCGCGCGCATCTTAGTCGCGCGCCCGAAACGATCCAGCGTCGTTTTCGGCGGCGCATGCGCGCGGCTTGCGCCGGTCGGGTCCGCGGGTCATATATCGGGCGGGAGGTTGGCGGCGGACGGGCTCCTCGCCAACCCGGCCAGGTCCGAGAGGAAGCAACCGTAACGAGTTCCGGTCCGGGTCGTCGTTCCAGCCTCCCACCTTCGCGCTTTCCACCCGCGCTCCTCCCGGCTCCAGCGACGGCCGGTGGCGCCGCTGACCGCAGACGCGAGATGACAGACACGTCCTCCGCCTACCGCGTGCTCGCGCGCAAGTACCGGCCGACGCGGCTCAGCGACCTGCTCGGCCAGGACGCGCTGGTGCGGACCCTGACCAACGCGATCGCCACCGGGCGGATCGCCCATGCCTTCGTCCTGACCGGGGTGCGCGGCGTCGGCAAGACGACGACCGCGCGCATCATTGCCCGGGCGCTCAACTGCGTCGGACCCGACGGGACCGGCGGTCCGACCCCGGACCCCTGCGGCGTCTGCGCCAACTGCATGTCCATCGCCGAGGACCGGCACATGGACGTGATCGAGATGGACGCGGCGTCGAACACGGGCGTCGCCAACATGCGCGAGCTGATCGACGGCGTGCGCTATCGCCCCGTCTCGGCGCGCTACAAGATCTACATCGTGGACGAGGTCCACATGCTCTCGAACAGCGCCTTCAACGCGCTGCTCAAGACGCTCGAGGAGCCGCCCGAGCACGTCAAGTTCATCTTCGCGACCACCGAGATCCGCAAGGTACCGGTGACCGTGCTGTCGCGCTGCCAGCGCTTCGACCTGCGGCGCTTCGAGGCGGCGACGCTGGCGACCATGCTGACCGACGTCGCGGCCAGGGAAGGCCGCGCGATCGATCCCGCCGCCGCGCGCCTGCTCGCGCGCGCCGCGGACGGATCGGCGCGCGACGGGCTGTCGCTGCTCGATCGCGCGCTGGCGCATCAGCCGGACGAGGTCTCGGAGGCGGCGGTCGCGGAACTGCTCGGCCTCGCCGACCGCACCCAGGTCTTCGACCTGTTCGAGGCGACGATGCGCGGCGACGTCCCGGCGGCGCTCGGGCGTCTGCAGGCGATGTATCGCGGCGGCGCCGATCCGGGCGTGGTCGCGCAGGACATGCTGGAGCTCGTCCATCAGCTCACGCGTCTGCAGGCGGCGCCCGCGCTCGCCGACGACGCCGGCCTGCCGCAGACCGAGCGCGTGCGCGGCAAGGCGCTGGCCGAAGGGCTCGGTGTGGCGTCGCTCGCGCGCTGCTGGACCATGCTGCTCAAGGGGCTGGCCGAGATCCAGGCGGCGCCGCAGCCGCAGGCGGCGCTGGAGATGCTGCTGATCCGGCTCGCCTACGCCGCGGAACTGCCGAGCCCGGCGGATCTCGTCGGCCGGCTCCAGGAAACCGGTGCCGGCGCGGGGACGGCCATGCGCGGTCCCGGCGGCGGTGGCGGCGGCTCCGGCTCCGGCGCGCGCGCGATGCTGGTCGCCGCCGCGGCGGCGCCGCGCGCGACGCCTGTCGCCGCGCCGGCCGCCGATCCCGATGCCGTGCGCGCCGCCGCGCCCGCCGAGGCCGCGCCGCAGAGCTTCCGCGAGACGGTGGCCCTGTTCGAGGCGCGGCGCGAGGGGATCCTCCACGGCCTGCTCTGGCACAACGTGCATCTGCTGCGCTTCGAGCCCGGCCTGATCGAGATGCGCGCGCCCGGCTGCCCGCGGGACTTCGCGCCGCGGCTGATGGAGCTGCTCGGCAAATGGACCGGTCGGCGCTGGATGGTCAGCCTGAGCGAGCGCGACGCGGGCGCACCGACCCTTGCGCAGCAGGAGACGGCGAATGTCGAGGCGCGCAAGGCGCGCGCGGCGGAGCATCCGCTGGTGCGCCGCGCGCTCGACATGTTTCCCGGCGCGACGCTGGAGGCGGTGCATGGTCCGGGCGAGCAGACCGCCGCCGCCCCGACGGCGCCCGAAGAGCGGCTGGCGCTCGACGAGGCGCCGCCCGATCTCGACCTGATCCCGGATTCCATCGACCTGGAGGGCGACGACCCATGAAGAATCTCGGCAACCTGATGAAGCAGGCCCAGGCGATGCAGCAGAAGATGGCCGAGATGCAGGAGAAGCTCGGCCAGATGGAGGTCGAGGGGCAGTCGGGCGCGGGCATGGTGCGCGCGACCGTCAACGGCAAGGGCGAATTGAAGCGCCTGCGCATCGAGCCCGCGGCCGTCGATCCCGCCGATGTCGGCATGCTCGAGGATCTGGTGGTCGCCGCCTGCAACGACGCCCGCGTCAAGGCGGAAGCGATGTCCGCCGAGGAGACGCAGAAGATCATGGGCGGTCTGGGCCTGCCGCCGGGGCTTGGTCTGCCGTCCGGCTTCAAGCTGCCGTTCTGAAGCGGGCGCGGAGCCGCGACCGACGTGACCGGACCCGAGCTCGCGCGGCTCATCCAGCTGCTGGCGCGGCTGCCCGGTCTGGGGCCGCGCTCCGCGCGTCGCGCGGTGCTCGAATTGCTGCGCCGGCGCGAACAGCTGCTGCTGCCGCTCGCCGACGCGATGCGCGAGGCGGCCGAGAAGATCGTCGTCTGCGGCAACTGCGGTAATCTCGACACCGTGGATCCCTGCGCCATCTGCCGCGACGAGCGGCGCGACCCCGCCACGCTGGTCGTGGTGGAGGATGTCGGCGATCTCTGGGCGCTCGAAAGATCGGGCGCGACGCGCGCGCGCTATCACGTGCTGGGCGGCGTGCTGTCCGCGCTCGACGGCCTGGGGCCGGACGATCTCGACGTCGCGGGGCTGCTGCGGCGCGTGCACTCCGGCGGCGTCGAAGAGGTCATCCTGGCGCTGAACGCCACGGTCGAGGGCCAGACCACGGCGCATTACGTCGCCGATCGTCTTGCCGGCACGGGCTGCCGCGTGACGCGGCTCGCGCATGGCGTGCCGGTCGGCGGGGAACTCGACTATCTCGACGACGGGACGCTGGTCGCGGCGCTCAAGAGCCGCCGCAGCCTCTGATTCCGCGCGCCGCGTTCAGCGGCCCGCGATCGTCAGGCCGTCGATGCGCAGCGTCGGGGCGTTGGTCCCGTACCTGAACGTCAGGTCGTCGGCCGGGGTCAGGGCCTGGAACATGTCCTTGAGGTTGCCCGCGATGGTGATCTCGCTGACCGGGTAGGCGAGCGCGCCGTCCTCGACCCAGAACCCCGAGCAGCCGCGGCTGTAGTCGCCGGTGACGCCGTTCACGCCCATGCCGATGAACTCGTCGACATAGAGACCGCGCCCGACCGAGCGGATCAGGTCGGCGCGCGTGGTCGAGCCGGGCGCGAGGTAGAGATTCGTCGGCGCCGGATTCGGCGGCGAGGTTGTGCCGCGCGACGCATGGCCCGTCGAGCGCAGCTTGAGCTGGCGCGCGGTCCGCAGGTCGAGGAACCAGGTCGTCAGCACGCCGTCGGCGACGATCTCGCGCCGCTGCGGCGACAGACCCTCGCCGTCGACCGGCTTCGAGGCGAGGCCGCGGCGCCGGAACGGATCGTCGACGATGGTGGTGCCCGGCGGCAGGATCCGCCTGCCCATCGCGTCCTTGAGGAACGAGGTCCCGCGCGCGACCGACGCGCCGTTGATCGCGCTCGCCAGATGGCCGACGAAGCTTGCGGAGACGCGCGGGTCGAAGACGACCGGGACCTTGCAGGTCTCGATCTTGCGCGGATCGAGGCGCGCGAGCGTGCGCTCCGCGGCGCGTCTGCCGATCCGCGCCGGATCCTCCAGATCGGCGCCGTGGAGGACGCTGGAGTAGTCGTAGTCGCGCTGCATCGCTGTTCCCGTGCCGGCGATCACGCTCGCGGACACGGAATGGCTCGAACGCGCATAGCCGGCGGCGAAGCCGTTGGAGGCCGCGAGCGCGACGCGCGTGCGGCTCCATCCGGCTTCCGCGCCTTCGGAATTGGTGATGCCCTTCACCGCCAGCGCGGCGTCCTCGGCGGCGCGGGCGCGTTCGACCAGCGTCTCGGCATCGGGCTCGACCGGGTCGAGCAGGTCGAGGTCGGGAATGTCGCGCGCGATCTCGGACGGATCGGCGAGGCCGGCGAAGGGATCCGGCGGCGCTGCGCGGGCCATCGCGACGGCGCGTGCGACCAGATCCGCGACGGCCGCGGTCGAGCGGTCCGAAGACGACACGATCGCCTGGCGCTGGCCCACCAGGACCCGCAGCCCGAGATCCTGTCCCTCGGCGCGCTCGAGCTTCTCGAGCTTGCCCAGCCGCCGCGCATGGCTGATCGCCGCGCCGGCGACGAAGACCGCGTCGGCGGCGTCGGCGCCGGCCCGCCGGGCCTTCGCGATCAGGTCGGCGAGGAAGTCGAGTATGTCATCCTGCGGGGCCATGGGATCCCTATCCGGGGTTGCTCGGGCGCGAAGGATATAGGTCCGCGTCGCGCGGCCCGCCAGCGCGGCGCGCTCACGGCGCGCGCCGGGCCTGCCGCGCCTGCGCCAGCACGCAGAGGATCTCGAACATCATCGTCGCACCGACCAGGGCGGTGTTGCCGCTCTGGTCGAAGGGGGGCGAGACCTCGACCACGTCGCCGCCGATCAGGTCGAGACCCCGCAGGCCGCGTACCAGCTGCTGCGCCTCCCAGGTCGTCGCGCCGCCGATCTCCGGCGTGCCGGTGCCCGGCGCGTAGACCGGGTCGAGGAAATCGACGTCGAAGCTGACATAGGTCGGTCCGTCGCCGGCCACCGCACGGGCGCGCCGGATCGTCTCGTCGATGCCCAGGCGCCGCATGTCGTCGATGTCGACGATGGTGATGCCCTGGCGTTCGCCCCAGTCGTCCTCCGCGTCGCGATAGAGCGCGCCGCGGATGCCGATCTGGACCGTGCGCCGGGGATCGAGCAGGCCTTCCTCGATGGCGCGGCGGAACGGCGTGCCATGGGTGTATTTCGCGTCGCCGAAATAGCGGTCCCAGGTGTCGGTATGGGCGTCGAAATGGACCATGCCGACGGGCCGGTCGCGGGCGATCGCGCGCATCACCGGCAGCGTCGCCAGATGGTCCCCGCCGGCGGCCAACGGGACGATGCCGCGAGCGTGCATCGCGGCGAAGAACGCTTCCACGCGCGCCAGCGTGTCATGGAGGTCGATGGGATTGACCGGCGCGTCGCCCAGGTCGGCGCAGTTGCACAGCGCAAAGGGGTTGATGCCACTCGCGCGATTGACGTTGCGCACCAGCGTCGACAGGTCGCGCAGCTGCCGCGGCCCATGGCGGGCGCCCGCGCGATTGGTGGTGCCGCCGTCCCAGGGGATGCCTGCCAGGCCGATGTCCACGGCGTCGAGCAGCGCATCGCCCTCCTGCAGCCAGGGCAGACGCATGAAGGTGGCGATGCCCGCGAAGCGCGGAAGAACGGTGCCGGTGGTCGGTGCGAATCGCTTGTCCATCGCTCTTTGCCTTTCCGCTGCGGTTACTCCGGCCAGGACACTACGCCGTCGTGGAGAAGCTTGATCGCCATCGCGGCGAGCATCAGCTTGAAGGCGCGCGCGAAGCGATGCTCGGGCATGCGATCGAGCAGCGCGCGTCCGACGAGCGTGCCGGCGAAGCCCGCCGCGATCATCGCCGCCAGCAGCGGCAGCCAGGGCGGGAGCGCGAAGCCCATCGCCGCGAAGGCCGCGACCTTGAGCGCATGCTGCAGCGTCATCATGGCGGCCTGGGTGGCGACGATCTCGCGGCGCGTCAGCGGATCGGGGACGAGGAAGGCCGCGACGAGGAAGCCGGTCGCGCCGACGAACATCGTACAGAAGCTCGAGAGCGCGCCGGGCAGGTAGAACAGGCGCGCGGGCAGCCGCGCCGGCCGCAGCCGCGGCG
Organism: Alphaproteobacteria bacterium; assembly: GCA_044355765.1. Taxonomy (GTDB): domain Bacteria; phylum Pseudomonadota; class Alphaproteobacteria; order CACIAM-22H2; family CACIAM-22H2; genus CAIOSQ01. The sequence continues at coordinate 1,817 of JBIKXN010000132.1, read as the reverse complement.
ACCAGGCGGACCACAGAAGAAAGGCGCCGAGCAGGATCAGCATGGCCGAGCGCGGCAGGGCGCCGACGATCGGCGCGCCTGCGGCGATGCCGACCAAGGACCCGACCGCGAAGGGCAGCACCAGGGACCGCGCGACATGGCCGCGCATCAGCGCGGCGCGGCCGAGATTGGAGCCGAGCTGCACCAGCCCATGGACGGGAATCAGTACCGCCGGCGGCATGACCTGCGCCATCGCGGCGAGCATCAAGGTGCCGCCGCCCAGGCCAAGCGCTCCGGTCATCGCCGACGCCAGGAACGAGATGCCGATAAGCGCCGGCGCGACCCAGGGGTCGATGCCGGGCGGCAGCAGGAAGGCGACGGGATGGAGCATCGGCCGAGCCTAGAGCTTCGGGCGCGTCGGCGCGAGGGCGCTTCCCGCGGCGCGGTCTGCCGTGCTTGGGTGCCGTCGGCCCGCACGATCGCCGATGGAGACCAGACCATGGAAGACCCGCTCGTCCGCCTGAGCGCGCTGCTCGCTTCGCCGGGGCAGCCGCGGCGCCTCTACGATGCGTTCGAAGAGACGACGCGCGAGCTGACGGGGCATCGCCTCTTCACGCTCCTCTATGTCGATGGCGCCGAGGTCGCGCGCGTCCATTCCAGCCGTCCGGCCGAGTATCCCGTCTCGGGGCGCAAGACGATGGGACCGACGCCCTGGGGCGCGCATGTGCTGGCAGGACGAAGGCCCTTCGTCGGCCGCGACGTGGCGGCGATCCGCTGGGCGTTCTTCGACGCGCCGCTGATCGAGAGCATGGGGCTGGGATCGGTGATCAACATTCCCGTCGTCTACGACGGCGCGACGATCGGAACGATGAACCTGCTCGATGCCGAGTTCCGCTACCGCGACGAGGATGCGGCGCCCCTGCTGCGGATCGCGCCGCTGCTGGTCCCGGCATTCCTCGCCGCGCGCGGCGCCTGACCCTCCGCCACGACGACCGCGCCCGCGTTGTCGCCGGCGGCCAGGAAGTCGAGCACGCGTCGTCGGAACAGGTCGGCATGCCGCGCGGCGAGGCGTTCGGCGGCCCCGGCGTCCCGTCGCCGGATCGCGAGCAGCAACGCATGATGGTCGGCGACTACGGTGTCGAAATGGCGTCGGCGCGTCGACCCGCGCGGCGGGTCGTAGATGACGGTGAAGCGCGACAGGCGCAGCCCCTGGTCGAGGAGTTCGCCGTAGCACTGCGCGAGGAACGCGTTGTGCGCGGCGTCGGCGATCGCGGCGTGGAAGGCGCGGTTCGCGGCCGGGATCCCGGCCGGGTCGCGGCGCGCGATCCCGGCGAAGCGGGCGTGTTCGTCCTCGATCCGCGCGAGGTCCGCGGCGGTGCGGCGAAGGGCCGCCAGGTGATGCGTGGCGCGCTGCGCCAGCGCCAGGGCCTCGAAGAACGCCGGCAGCGACATCAGCGGGATGTCCGCGACGCGCGCGCCGCGGTTGGGCAGCAGCTCGACCAGACCCTCGGCGGCCAGGCGGATCAGCGCCTCGCGCACCGGCGTGCGCGACATCCGCAGGTCGCGCACCAGCGCGCCCTCGTCGATCGGCGCGCCCGGCTGCAGGCGCAGGGACAATATCCCCTCGCGCAGCCTTTCATAGGCATGGTCGCGTCCCGTCCCCTTGCGCTGGCGGACGCGCGACGCCGCCGAGGCATCGATCCGCATGTTGACATCCTTCGCAGGCGACTTCAGTTTTGCATATTATGTGAATGCAAACGGGGGCTCAAGGGGGCGGCATGGCTTGGATGATCGGCGTCGACGTCGGCGGCACCTTCACCGACTTCTTCGCTTTCGAC
>JBIKXN010000131.1:0-8676 GCA_044355765.1 Alphaproteobacteria bacterium | reverse complement strand
CGGCGCGCGAGGCGCATCTGGGCTTTCGCGTCGATGCCGCGCGCCATGTCAACGCGGCGGTCGCGGCCGATCCCGACTGCGTGCTGGCGCAGGTGATGAAGGGATACATGGCGATGCTGCTGTCGAACGCGGCCGTGCTCGGCGCGGTCGACCAGCGCATCGCCGCGGCGCGTAAGACGGCCGCCGGTGCGACGCCGCGCGAGCGGCTTCATCTCGCGGCACTCGAGGCCTGGCGCGGCGGACGCAACGCCACCGCCATCGCCGCCTGGGAAGCGATCCTCGCCGAACATCCCCGCGACCTCACGGCGCTGCGCCTCGCGCATTTCGCCTATTTCTGGAACGCGGGCGACGCGGCGGCGATGCGCGCCTCGGTCGAGCGCGTGCTGCCGCATTGGCCGGACGGCGCCGCCGGACAGGGCTGGGTCCTGGGCATGCACGGCTTCGCCTGCGAGGAGACCGGCGATCTGGCGCTGGGCGAGCGCCAGTCGCGCCGCGCGGCCGAGGCCGCTCCCGCCGATCTCTGGGCGGTCCATGGCCTCGCGCATGTCATGGAGATGCAAGGGCGCCACGCCGAAGGCGCGGCCTGGATCGCGGCGGCGGACCCTCTGCTCGACGGCGCGACGAATTTCCGCTTCCACCTCGCCTGGCATCGCGCGCTGTTCCTGCTCGAAGGCGGCGCGCGCGAAGCCATGCTCGAGGTCTACGACACGCGCGTGCGCGATCTGGCGTCGCCGCTGGTCCAGGGGCAGCCCGATCTCTACATCGACGTGCAGAACGCGGCATCGCTGCTGCTGCGGCTCGAACTGCTCGGCGTCGATGTCGGCGGACGCTGGACCGAGCTCGCCGACAGGGCCGAGGGCCGCATCGGCGACCACCTCGTGCCGTTCACCCTGCCGCATTGGATGATGGCCCTCGCGGCGGCGGGACGCTGGCGGTCCTGCGACGCGCTGGTCGCGGCGATGCGCGCGCATGCGGCGCGCGCGGATGCGGAAGACGCGGCGGTGGTCGGCGGCATCGCGCTGCCTGCCGCTACGGCCGTGCGCGCCCATCGGCGCGGCGAATACGCCGAAGCGCTGGCGGCGTTGCTGCCGGTGCGGCACGAATTGTCGCGGCTCGGCGGCAGCCATGCGCAGCGCGACATCCTGTGGCAGATCATGGTCGACTCCGCCCGGCGCGCGGGAGACGCGGCGCAGGCGCGCAGGCTCGCTGGCGAGGTGGCGGCGTCGCGCGCGCCGTGGCCGGTCCCGGGCTTCTACGACGGCCTCACGCGATCGGAAGGTCGGTCCGGTACTTGACGCTGCGCAGGGCGAAGCTCGACTTGATGGAGGCTATGCCGCGGATGCGCGTCAGCTTTCGCATCAGGAACTGCTCGTAGGCGGCGAGGTCCGGCAGAACGACGCGCAGCAGGTAATCGGCGTCGCCGGTCATCAGATAGCATTCGAGGATCTCGGGCCAGGCGGCGACCGCCTCCTCGAACACCTGCAGCGCCTTTTCCTCCTGCCGCTCGAGCGTCACCTGGGTGAAGACGCTGACACTCAGACCCAGCGCCGCCGGGTCGACCAGCGCGGCGTAGGCCTTGATTACCCCGCCCTTTTCCAATGCGCGCACGCGGCGCCAGCAGGGCGAAGCCGAGATGCCGATGCGCTCGGCGAGATCCTGGTTGCTCAGCCTGCCGTCGCGCTGGAGTTCGGTCAGGATCCGGCGGTCGATCGCGTCAAGCGGGGAATTTTCTTCCATAAACCAATCTTAAAGCCGAAGGAAATTACCTTCAACCCAGGTTTTTCAGCAATCATTGCAAGATCTTTGCGCGGCCACAGCGTTAGGATCTTCGTCGTGGCCCCGGGCTGGAGGCCGAAGGGAGGCCGAGGGATGACCGCGATTTCGACTGCAGCGCCCCGCGCGGAGCAGGGCCAGGCACCGCTGGATGCGCGCCGCCTCGACATCCTGCGCGCGCTCGAGCGCAAGGTGCTCTGGCTCTCCTCCTGGACGATCCACAACGCCAATCATCTGCGCGCCAAGCGCGACGGCCTGAAGGTCGGCGGGCACCAGGCCTCGTCGGCGTCGCTGGCGACGCTGATGACGGCGCTGTTCTTCCACGTGTTGCGGCCGCAGGACCGGGTGGCGGTGAAACCGCACGCGTCGCCGGTGTTCCACGCCATCCAGTACCTGCTCGGCCACCAGTCGCGCGACAAGCTGGAGCGGTTCCGCGGCCTGGGCGGCGCGCAGTCCTATCCCTCGCGCACCAAGGATTCCGACGACGTCGACTTCTCCACCGGGTCGGTCGGGCTGGGCGTCGCCCAGACGCTGTTCGCCTCGATGGTGCAGGACTATGTGCGCCTCAAGGGCATGGCGGGCGCCGACGAGCAGCCCGGGCGAATGGTCGCGCTGGTCGGCGACGCGGAGTTCGACGAGGGCAACATCTTCGAGGCGATGCTCGAGGGCTGGAAGCACGACGTCCGCAATCTCTGGTGGGTGATCGACTACAACCGCCAGAGCCTCGACAGCGTGGTGTCGGACCGCCTGTTCCAGCGCATCATCGGCGTGTTCGATTCGCTCGGCTGGCGCGTGATCACGCTGAAATACGGCAAGCTGCTGCAGAAGGCCTTTGCCGGTCCCGATGGCGAGCGCCTGCGCGCCTGGATCGACGATTGCCCCAACACGCTCTACGCCGCGCTGACCTACAAGGCCGCCTGGCGGCCGCGGCTGGAGGCCGATCTGGGCGCGCTGCCCGGTATCCGCGCGCTGCTCGACGCCCATGACGACGCGGCGTTGCATGCGCTGATGACGAACCTCGCCGGGCACGACATGGAGGCGGTCCTCGAGGCGTTCCGCGACGCCGAGCACAGCGACCTGCCCACCTGCTTCATCGCCTACACGATCAAGGGGTTCGGGCTGCCCTTCGCCGGCCACAAGGACAACCACGCCGGGTTGATGAGCCCGGAACAGATCGATGCCCTGCGCGCGGCCCACAAGGTCGAGCGTGGCGCCGAGTGGGAGCGGCTGGCGGGCATCGACCTGCCCGAGGCCGAGATCGAAGCCTTTCTCGCCGCCGCGCCCTTCGCGCAGCGTTTCCCGCGGCGCCATCGCGCCCAGAGCGTTCCCGTGCCGGAGGATTTCCCGGTGCCGCGCGCCGCGACCATGTCGACCCAGGAGGGCTTCGGCCGGATCCTCTACGAGCTGGCCGGCGGCGGCACCCATCTGGCCAGCCGTATCGTCACCACGTCGCCCGACGTCACGGTCTCGACCAATCTCGGTGGCTGGGTCAATCGCCGCGGCATCTTCGAGCGGCGCGACATGAAGGACATCTTCAAGGAAGAGAAGATCGTCTCGGCGCAGCTCTGGCAGATGGGGCATCAGGGCCAGCACATCGAGCTTGGCATCGCCGAGCACAATCTGTTCCTGATGCTCGGCGCGCTCGGCCTGTCGGGCGACATCTTCGGCGCCAGGCTGCTGCCGGTCGGCACGGTCTACGACCCGTTCGTCGCCCGCGGTCTCGATGCCTTGAACTATGCCTGCTACCAGGACGCACGGTTCATGATCGTCGCCACGCCTTCGGGCGTGACCCTGGCCCCGGAGGGCGGCGCGCACCAGTCGATCGTCCAGCCTCTGATCGGCATGGGGCAGCCCGGCCTGAGCTATTTCGAGCCGGCCTATGTCGACGAACTGGCCGAGATCATGCGCTGGGGTTTCGGTCACATGCAGGACGAGGAGGAGGGCGGGTCGCTCTATCTGCGCCTCTCCACGCGGCCGCTGGCGCAGCCGCAGCGCATGCTGGACGAGGCGACGCGCATCTCGGTCGTCGCCGGGGGGTACTGGATCGAGCCGCCCGGACCGGGCTGCGACCTGGCGCTTGTGGCGACCGGGGCGCTGATGCCGGAAGCGCGCGCGGCGCTGGACATGCTGCGCGAGGACCTGCCGGGGGCGGGATTGCTGGCGGTGACCTCGCCGGACCGGCTCCATGCGGGCTGGCGGCGCGATGGCGCCGCGTCGCACGCGGCGCGGCTGCTCGGCGCGGTGCCCGCGGCGGCTCGGCTGGTGACCCTGGTCGACGGGCACCCGGCGACCCTGTCCTGGCTCGGCGCGGTGCGCGGCCAATGTGTGGAACCGCTCGGGGTCGAGAGCTTTGGCCAGTCGGCCGACCTGCCCGATCTCTACAGGACCTACGGCCTGGACGCCGATGCCGTGGTCGCCGCGGCGGCCCGGGCGCTCCTGCGCTGAGGGCCATCGGGCGTTGGCGCGGTTGACTGGCGCGGGGCGGGCCTGTAGCTAGTCGCCCCCGCGCGGGCGGGCGTGGCGGAACTGGTAGACGCGCTGGATTTAGGTTCCAGTGACGCAAGTCGTGTGGGTTCGACTCCCTCCGCCCGCACCAGCCTTCCCGTTCGCGGGAGGCCCGGCGCACCCCCGGGGTGACGCCGGAGGATTGTCGGCTAGCTTTAAGGACCTGAACGCCATGCAAGTCACCGAGCTCACGAACGCCGGATTGAAGCGCGAATTCGAGGTCGTCGTTCCGGCGGCGACCATCGCCGACAGCGTCGCTGCACGGCTTGCGGAGATCGGCAAGGATGCGGCTCTGCCCGGCTTCCGTCCCGGCAAGGTGCCGCTCGCCGTGCTGCGCAAGCGTTTCGGCCAGGCGGTGATGGGCGAGGTGCTGGAGCGCACGGTGTCGGATGCGTCCGCCCAGGCCCTGCAGGATCGCGGGCTGCGCCCCGCGATGCAGCCGCAGGTGCAGGTGACGTCCTTCGGCGAGGATGCCGACCTCGTCTACAAGATCGCCTTCGAAGTTCTGCCCGACGTTGCCCCCGGCGATCTCAAGTCGCTGGAGCTGCGCAAGGTCAAGATCCAGGTCGTCGACGGCGACATCGACAAGGCGCTGGCGCGCATGGCCGAACAGCGCGGCAAGGCCAAGGCCGAGCCGGCGGACCGGCCTGCCCAGCGCGGCGATATCGTCGTCATCGATTTCCTCGGCAAGATCGACGGCACGCCCTTCGCCGGCGGCGCGGCGAGCGACCATCGTCTGGAACTGGGCTCGGGCACCTTCATTCCAGGGTTCGAGGACCAGCTGATCGGCCAGGGCGCCGGCGCGCAGCTCGTGGTCGCCGTGCCATTCCCCGAGACCTATCCCAACGCCGATTTGCGGGGCAAGCCGGCCGAGTTCGACGTCACGGTCAAGCAGGTCCTGGCGCCGTCCACGATCCCGGTCGACGAGGCGATGGCCAAGGAGATCGGTTTCGAGGATCTCGAGACCCTGCGCGGAGCCATCAAGGACCAGATCGCGCGCGAGTTCGCCGAGATGGCGCGTCTGCGCACCAAGCGCCAGCTTCTCGACAAGCTGGCCGCCCAGCACGGCTTCGAGGTTCCCGGCGGCATGGTGGAGATCGAGCTGCAGGCGATCATGGCGAATGTCGAGCGCGAGCGCTCGATGGGCATGGAGGACGACAGCACCCGCGGCAAGTCGCCCGAAGAGCTGGGCATGGAGTTCCGCCCGATCGCCGAGCGGCGCGTGCGGCTCGGCCTGCTGCTGTCCGAGATCGGGCGCGCGAACAACATCGAGGTCACCCAGGAAGAGACCAACCGCGCGCTCGTCGAGCAGGCGCGCCGCTACCCGGGCCAGGAGCGCAAGGTGATCGAGCAGTTCCGCGCCAACCCCGAGATGCTGGCCCAGATCCGCGGGCCGCTCTTCGAGGACAAGGTCATCGACTTCATCATGGAGATGGCCAACACGACCGAGGTCGCCATGACCGTCGAGGAGCTGCAGCAGGCCCAGGCCGAGGACGACAAGCCGGCGGCCTGAGCGCCGCCGGTCCCCGAGATCCCATTCCCTTCTACGCACGCAGGCGAGGAAAGACGATGTCCGAGCGGGTGGCCGAACAGATGAACATGCTGGTCCCTATGGTGATCGAGCAGACCGCGCGCGGCGAGCGGGCCTTCGACATCTACTCGCGGCTGCTGAAGGAGCGGATCATCTTCATGACCGGTCCGGTCAACGACGGCGTGTCGAGCCTGATCTGCGCGCAGCTGCTGTTCCTGGAATCCGAGAACCCCAAGAAGGACATCTCGTTCTACATCAACTCGCCCGGCGGCGTGGTGACCTCGGGCCTCGCGATCTACGACACGATGCAGTACATCCGCCCCGACGTGGCGACGGTCTGCATCGGCCAGGCCGCGTCGATGGGCTCGCTGCTGCTCGCGGCGGGATGCAAGGGCAAGCGTTTCTCGTTGCCCAACGCCCGGATCATGGTCCACCAGCCTTCCGGCGGAGCCCAGGGCCAGGCGACGGACATCGAGATCCAGGCGCGCGAGATCCTCAACCTGCGCAAGCGTCTCAACGAGATCTATGTCAAGCACACCGGACAGCCGATCGAGGCGATCGAACAGGCTCTGGAGCGCGACAAGTTCCTCAGCCCCGACGAGGCCAAGGCCTTCGGGCTGATCGACGAGGTGGTGGTCAGCCGGCCGCCGCGGGCCGAGGACGCCAAGCCCGCCTGAGACCCGCGGGACGGCCGGCGTTCACGGCACGTTCGCGCCGGCGGTTATTCGTTGTCGGCGCCCCGCATCGAAGACTAGATTGAGGTTTCGGAGCGATGACGGCCGCGCGGTTCCGCGCGGCCCGCTGCGGCACACAGACGGAGCGGAAATGAACAAGTCCGGCGGCGGCGATTCCAAGAACACGCTTTACTGCTCGTTCTGCGGCAAGAGCCAGCACGAGGTCCGCAAGCTCATCGCGGGCCCGACGGTGTTCATCTGCGACGAATGCGTCGAATTGTGCATGGACATCATCCGCGAGGAGCACAAGACGACGCTGGTCAAGTCGCGCGAGGGCGTGCCGACGCCGCGGGACATCTGCAACGTCCTGGACGACTACGTGATCGGCCAGGACCAGGCCAAGAAGGTCCTGTCGGTCGCCGTCCACAACCACTACAAGCGCCTCACGCATGGCGGCAAGAACAACGAGGTCGAGATCGCCAAGTCCAACATCCTGCTGATCGGGCCGACGGGCTCGGGCAAGACGTTGCTGGCGCAGACCCTGGCGCGGATCATCGACGTCCCCTTCACGATGGCGGACGCCACCACGCTGACCGAGGCCGGCTATGTCGGCGAGGACGTGGAGAACATCATCCTGCGCCTGCTGCAGGCCGCCGACTACAATGTCGAGCGCGCCCAGCGCGGTATCGTCTACATCGACGAGGTCGACAAGATCAGCCGCAAGTCCGAGAACCCGTCGATCACGCGCGACGTCTCGGGCGAGGGCGTGCAGCAGGCCCTGCTCAAGATCATGGAGGGCACGATCGCCTCCGTGCCGCCGCAGGGCGGCCGCAAGCATCCCCAGCAGGAATTCCTGCAGGTGGACACGACCAACATCCTGTTCATCTGCGGCGGCGCCTTCGCCGGTCTAGAGAAGATCATCGCCCAGCGGACCCGCGGCACGGGGATCGGCTTCGGTGCCGACGTGCGTTCCGTCGACGACCGCCAGACCGGCGATGTGCTGCGCGAGGTCGAGCCCGAGGATCTGCTGAAATTCGGCCTGATCCCGGAATTCATCGGCCGCCTGCCGGTGATCGCGACCCTCAACGACCTCTCCGAGGACGCCCTGGTCGAGATCCTCCAGAAGCCGAAGAACGCGTTGCTGAAGCAGTACCAGCGCCTGTTCGAGATGGAGGGCGTCAAGCTCGCCTTCGCCGAGGACGCCCTGCGGGCCGTCGCTCGCCGGGCGATCCTGCGCAAGACCGGCGCCCGCGGCCTGCGCTCGATCATGGAAGGGATCCTGCTCGACACGATGTTCGACCTGCCGCAGATGACCGGGGTCGAGGAGGTCGTGATCAACCGGGAAGTTATCGAGGGGCGGGCCAAGCCGCTGCAGATCTACGCCGATCGCCGGGTCGATACGGCCGCCGGGTCGTCGGCCTGATCCGGGAGCGCCGGGAAGCGGCCGCCGGCTTCCCGCATCTTGAATGCGGGAATTGCGACGCCATTTGTTAACGGCACCGGGCCAGGGTTCGGCTAGCATGATCTAGCCAGCCCGCGCCCGAATCGACCGGCGGCGACTACGCCGGTCTCTCGAAGACCCGAACCAGCGAGTTCGACCATGGCCGACACGCCACGCGCCACCCTCTATCCGGTCCTGCCCCTGCGGGACATCGTCGTCTTCCCGCACATGATCGTCCCGCTCTTCGTCGGCCGCGAGAAATCCGTGCGCGCGCTCGAGGACGTGATGAAGGACGACAAGCAGATCCTGCTGGTCGCCCAGAAGGACGCCGCCAAGGACGATCCGTCCCCCGCCGATATCTTCTCGGTCGGCACGATCGGCACCGTCCTCCAGCTGCTCAAGCTGCCCGACGGGACGGTCAAGGTGCTCGTCGAGGGCGGCAGCCGCGCGCGGATCCTGCGCTACGTCGAGAACGCCGATTTCTTCCAGGCCCATGCCGAGGTCCTGGCCGAGCGTGTCGCGGAGCCTTCCGAGCTGGAGGCGCTGACCCGGACCGTGGTGTCGCAGTTCGAGCAGTACATCAAGCTCAACCGAAAGATCCCGCCGGAGGTGCTGGTGTCGATCAACCAGATCGACGATCCCAGCAAGCTTGCCGACACCGTCGCCTCCCACCTCGCCCTCAAGATCCCCGAGAAGCAGGAGCTGCTCGAGATCGACTCCGTGGCCCAGCGCCTGGAGAAGATCTTCGCGTT
>JBIKXN010000129.1:0-8702 GCA_044355765.1 Alphaproteobacteria bacterium | reverse complement strand
GAGGCCGCCGGTCACCGCAAGCGGGACCGCCAGCATGATGACGAACGGGTGGATCCAGCTCTCGAACTGTCCGGCGAGCACCAGGAACACGACGACCAGCGCCAGTCCGAAGGTGATCATCAGCGAGCTGGAGCTGTCCTTGAACTCGCGGCTGGTGCCCTGGTAGCTGATCCGCACCTCCGGCGGCAGGTCCTCGCGCACGATGCGTTCGAGGGTCTCGAGACCCTGGGCGATCGTGAAGCCGGGCGCCAGCTGCGAGCGGATGGTGATCGAGCGCAGCCGGTCGACGCGGTTGAGTTCCTGCGGGCCGGCGGCTTCGATCAGCCGCACGACGTTCGACAGCGGGATCAGTTCGCGGGTGGTCTGCGAGCGCACGAAGATCGAGGCGAGGTCGGACGGCGTCGCCCTGTCTTCGGCGCGCGCCTGCATGATCACCTTGTACTCCTCGCCGCGGTCCACGTAGGTGTTGACCTCGCGCGAGCCGAACATGGTCTCGAGCGTGCGCCCGATCTCCTCGATCGACACGCCCAAGTCGGCGGCCCTGGCGCGGTCGATGCGCACGCGCAGCTCGGGCTTGTTCTCGCGGTAGTTGGAGTCCGGGTTGACGAAGCGCGTATCGGTCCGGATCCGGTCCAGGATGCGGTCGCGCCAGCCCCGCAGCGTGTCGTAGTCGCTGCCGCCGATCACGAACAGGATCGGGCTGGGGTCTCCGCGCTGGCCCAGCGTGCCGGGGCTGCTCACGCGCGCGAAGGCGCCGGGGATTGCCGCGATCTTGGGGGCAAGCTCCTTCATCATGTCCTGCTGCGAGCGTGTGCGCTCGTCCCAGGGCTTGAGACGCACGAAGACGTTGGCGATGTTCACCGGCGCCGGGCGCGCGAAGCTGGGCGCCAGATTGGTCATGATGGCCTGGACCTGGCCCTGCTCGACCAGCGGCTGGATCTCGCGCTCGATGCGGATCGCCTGCTCGCGGGTGAAGGACAGCGACGCGCCCTCGGGCGTGAAGATCTGGATCCACATCGCGCCGCGGTCCTCGGCGGGCGTCAGTTCCTTGGGCAGGATCGAGAACAGGACATAGGCGAGCGACGAGATCCCGAGCGCGAGGGCGATGATAACCGCCGGCATCGCGAGCGTGCCGCGCAGCAGCCAGCGGTAGCCGTCGTTGAGGGCGACGAAGAGCGGCTCGGTCACGCGATAGACGAAGCCCTCGCCCTCGTGGGCCTTCAGGAGTTTCGAGCACATCATGGGCGACAGCGTGAGCGCGACCAGGCCCGAGAACACGACCGATGCGGCGAGCGCGATGCCGAACTCGGTGAAAAGCCGCCCGATATTGCCTTCCATGAACGAGATCGGAACGAAGACCGCGGTCAGCGTCAGCGTCGTCGACAGCACGGCGAAGGCGATCTGGCGGGACCCGCGCAGCGCCGCGAGCAGTGGCGGCTCGCCCAGTTCGATGCGGCGATGGATATTCTCCAGCACGACGATGGCGTCGTCGACGACGATGCCGATCGCCAGCACCAGGGCGAGGAGCGTCAGCACGTTGAGCGAGAAACCCATCGCCGCCATGATCGTGAACGAGCCGATGATGGACACCGGAATGGCGACGGTCGGGATGATCGTGGCGCGCACCGAGCGCAGGAAGAAGAAGATGACGCCGACGACCAGCAGGACGCCGATGGCGAGCGCGTGCAGCACCTCGTAGATCGACTGCTTGATGAAGACCGACTCGTCGTAGCTGACGATGTAGGAGGTGCCGTCGGGCATGGCCTCCCGCAGACGCGCCATTTCCTGCTTGGCTCCGTCGGCGACGGTCAGCGTGTTGGCCGTCGACTGGCGCAGGATGCCCAGCCCCACGGCGGTGCGACCGTTGGTGCGCATCTCGCTGCGCTCGTCTTCGGGCGCGACCTCGACCTGGGCGATCTCGCCGATCCGCACCGGATAGCCGTTGCGCGTGGCGACCACGATGTTGCGGAACTGTTCGGGCGTCTGCAGCCGGGAGTCGGTCTTGACGGTGAATTCGCGCTGGGTCGACTCGATGCGGCCGGAGGGCAGTTCGATGTTCTGCCGCCGGATCGCCAGTTCGACGTCGGCGACGGTCAGCTGGCGCGCGGCCAGCGCGGCGCGGTCGAGCCAGATCCGCATCGCGAAGCGCCGCTCGCCCGAGATCTGGACCTGCGCGACGCCGGGCACGATGGAGAGCTTGTCCACCAGGTTCCGCCGCGCGAAGTCGGTCAACTCCATCTGGTTCAGGCGATCCGAGGTGAGGCTGAAGAAGACGATCGCGCGGGCGTCCGAGTCGACCTTCGCCACGACCGGGTTCTCGGCGGCGTCCGGCAGCCGGGCACGCACGCGCGCCACGCGGTCGCGGACGTCGGCGGCGGCGCCGTCGACGTCGCGGTCGAGGCGGAACTCGATGACGACCTGGCTGCGCTCCTCGCGGCTCTGCGAAGTGATCGCGCGTACGCCTTCGATGCCCGACACGGCGCTTTCGATCAGCTCGGTGATGCGGCTTTCGACGACGTCGTTCGAGGCCCCCTTGTAGACGGTCGTGACCGACACGATCGGCGGATCGATGGCCGGATACTCGCGGATCGGCAGCTTGGTGAAGGCCGCGAGGCCAAGCACCAGGATGACGAGGCTCATGACCGTCGCGAAGACCGGTCGCTTGATGGAGGCGTCGGAGAGGACCATGGATCTCTACCCGCTTTGATTCTGCGTCGCGGCGCGCCGCGTCAGCTGGTCGGCTGCTGCCGGAAGGGACGGGGCGCGACCGGCTGGTTCGGTCGCACCCGCGAGGTGCCGCGCACGATCACCTGGTCGCCCAGCTTCAGGCCTTCGACGACCTCGACCGAGCCCTGCTGGCGGTTGCCGAGCTTGATCTCCGCGCGGATGGCGCGATTGTCGCGTACGACGAAGACGTACTGGCGTGCGCCCTCCGGGACCAGGGCCTCTTCGTCGATCAGCAGCGCGTTCTCGCGCCGTTCGAGCGCGAGTTCGACGTTGACGAACATGCCGGGCTTGAGCGCCTCGTCGAGGTTGTCGAACAGCGCATTGACGCGCACGGCGCGCGTCACCGCATCGACGCGCGTGTCGACCACCGAGACGCGTCCCTCGAAGACGCGCCCGGGATAGGCGGCGCTGCGCGCGAACACGGGCAGTCCTGTGCGCAGCCGGCCGAGGAAATTCTCGGGGATCGAGAAGTCGAGCTTGATCCGGCTGAGGTCGTCCAGCGTCGTGATCGCCGTGCCGGGGACCAGCAGGGTGCCGACGCTGACCTGGCGCAGCCCGACGCGGCCGTCGAATGGTGCGATGATCCGGGTGTCGTCGAGACGCGCTTCCAGCGACCGGGTGCGCGCCTCGGCGCTGCGAACGCTCGCCTCGAAGGCGCGCAGCGTCGCCTCGAGTTCGTCGACCCGCGCCTGGGTGATCGTCCCGGTCGTCTTGAGCTGGCGCGCGCGATCGAGCTTCTGGCGCGCATCGTCGCGGTTGGCCACCGCGCGTTCGAGATCGTTGCGGGCCTGATCGGCGTCGGCCTTGCGTTCGCGCGTCGACACCGACGCGTCGAGCTCGACCAGAACCTGGCCGGCCTTCACGAACTGCCCTTCCTCGAAGGCGATCGACGAGACGAAGCCGGTCAGTTTCGCGGTCAGCGTCAGCGATTCGTTGGCGCGTGCGGTGCCGACGGCTTCCGCCTTCTCCAGCACCAAGCCAGTTCGCACCGGCGCGACCTCGACGACCATCGGCGGAGCGGCCGGGCGCGCCGCGCCCCCGGCGGCCTCTCCGGGCTTCGCAGTCTGGGTCTGCTGCCAGTAGGTGTATCCGCCGAAACCGGCGGCACCGATGACGGCGATGATCGCGACTTGATGGAGGAGGCGCATGGGGCTCCGCGAAAAGATGCTCCGGGACGGCGCCGCACCATAGGTAAAGCGGCACGCGGTGGATACTAGCCCCAGGTTACAGAGGGTTACATCGCAACGCCGCACCGGGCGCGAGGATCACGGCGCATGGCCGCGACCGGGTGTCGCCGGGGCGCATGTCTGCCTGCGCCGTGGGCCGTCTGCCGCGGCAAGATGCAGGGCAGCGCGCCGCCGCGGGCCTCATGGCCTCGCAGCGGCGACCAGATTGCCGGGCTTGAGATCGCCCTTGACCATCGTGCGGCCATCGGCGCCGATCCCGTGCAGCGTCGTGCCCCAGCCATGCAGGTCCACGCAGGCTGGACCGCTGGCGCCGGAGGGCGACTGCCCGAGGCAGAAACGCTCGCCGCGCAATTCCCAGGTCGTACGCACCGCCGGCGCGTAGGCGTTCCGGCCGGTGTCCCAGCGCCGCATGACCGCGCCGCCATCGGGTTGCAGGAATGCCTGCCACATCACGGCGTCGACGGTCGTGCCCTTGCCGCCGGGGCCGAACGTCACGGCGCTCAGCGTATGGCCGACGAAGGCTTCGCGCGTCAGCGGCGGCGGCTGGGGCAGGCGTTCCTGAGGCGGCGGCAGGGCGCCGGCGGCGGCGAGCATCACGCCGATGGCGGCGGCGGGCGACGAGGCCAGGCGCATGACGTTTTCCCCCGGGTCCTAGCGCGGTCCCAGCCGCTCGATGCGCTCGTCGACGCCGCGGCGCGCGGGCGAGTCGGCAGGCAGAAGGCTGCGCTGCTTTTCCCAATAGCGGCGGGCGAGCGGCTTGTCATCTGCCTCGAGGGCGCCGTCGCCGAGCGCTTGCAGCGCTTCGGGTCTTGCCGGCGCCAGGGCAAGGAGCCGCTCATGCACGGGCGCCGCGGGGTGGCGGGCGGCGAGCGCCGGCGGTGCCGCGGCGATGGCGGCCGAATAGGCGCCGAGCGCGTCCTGGCGCGTGGGCGCCTGGTCGGCGGCGCGGCGCAGCGCCTCCAGCCCGCGCTCGGGTTCGCCGAGCACGCGCCACGCGCGGCCGAGACGCAGCCAGCCGTCGATGTCGCCCGGTTCGCTCTCCAGCCTGGCGGCGAGGCCCTCCACCATCCCGCGGATCATGCCGGCGCGTTCGTCGGCGTTCAGCCGGGAGGCGGCCGCCACGTCCTGTGCCGTGGGGCCGCGCGGCGGGGCGCCCGCCGCGGCGGACGGGTGCTGCGGTTGCGGCTGAGATTGCTGCGTTGCGGCCGCCTGCGGCGCGGGCCCGGGCATCGGCACCGGCGCGCGCCCCGTGGTCGCCAGCGCCACACGGGCGCGACGCTGGGCGAGCGCCGCGCCGGCGACCCCGGCCTCCTCGGCCAGCCGGGCGATGTTCGAGCGCAGCCCGTCGAGCCAGGGCGCGCCCGCCGGTGAATCCCGTTCGAGCGCCAGCCAGATGTCGAGACCCTCCTCGGGCGCGCCGGACTGGGCGCGGGCGAGCCCGAGGAAGAACCGCGCCCGCGGATCCGCGGGGTCGCGCCGGTTCGCCTGCGTCAGCAATTCGACCGCCTCCGGCGACACCGTGCCCGCGCTGCCGGCGATCAGGTCCTCGGCGATGGCGGCGAGCCGCGCTGCGGGAACCCCGGGGATCGCCGCGATGCGCCGGTGGACCCGGGCGGCCTGCTCGGAGCGACCGAGCTGGGTGTAGGTGCGCGCCAGCAGCAGCCAGCCGTCGAGATTGTCCGGTTCGGTCTCGAGACGCTCGGCGAGGCGCGCGGCCGAGTCCGCCAGGTCGTGGGGCGCGTCGCGCTGCGCGCGCGCCGCGGCGGGCGTCGGCGCCCCGCCGGGATCGCTCTGGGCGAAGTCGCGCCGCTCGCCGGAAATTCCCTCGTACCAGGCGAATGCGCCGGCGGGCAGGAAGACCAGGATCGCGAGCGCGACGACGGCGCGCTCGGGCAGCGCGAGACGGCGCGCCGCGGCCTGCGGCTCGCGCGCCACGGCCAGCAGGCGCCGGCCGATTTCGGCCTCGAGCGCGGCGGCGGTGGCATCGTCGAGCGCGCCGCGCGCGCGATCGCGCGCCACGTCCGCCAGCTGCGCGGCGTAGACGGCGGCGGGATCGTCGCCGGCGGCGGCGTCCCCGGGCCGCTCGCGCAGCAGCCGCCACAGCACCGGCAGCACCGCGATCGCGGCCATCAGGAAGAACAGGCTGGTCAGCACGTGGCAAGGCTCCGTGACGCCCCGGTCGCGGCGGAACGCCGCGCCTCGGAGCCGCGGGGCATGATGGTGCAGTGCAACCCGCCGCGAAAGGCAAAACTCAGCCGCTTCCGGTCCGTCTGGCGCGACACCCGCCGCAGGCGTCGGAGGCGGCCGGGACGAGGGGCGGCAGGGCAGGTGCGCGGCCGCGGTTTCGATGCTATGGACTCCCCCCCTTTCCGCAATCCAGGCAGATGGACGACATGCGGGCGCTCCGGTGGGCCGTTATCGCGTTGGCGTTGCCGCTGCTCTCCTGCGGCGCCATCGACCATGCCCGCGAGGCGGTAGCGCCCGCCGCGCCGCCGTTGCGCGCGGCCTCGCCATCTGCGCCTGCGCCTCGCGTCCAGCCGCCTGCGCCCCCTCGCTCGGTGCAGCTGTCGGCGGACGGGGCGCGCGACGATGTGGTCGCGCCGCTCGTCATCCCCGCGCGCCAGCCGCCGCCGTCGTCGTCCGCCGCCCCGGCCGGTGGCGCATCCGCCGCCGCCCGCCCCGCCGACGTGACCCTCAATTTCCGCGCTGCCGAGATCCGTGAGGTCGCGGCGGTGATCCTGCGAGATATCCTTGCGCGCAACTATGTCGTCGATCCCGGCGTGTCCGGCCAGGTGACGCTCAGCATGAGCCAGCCGGTCGGCGCGGATGCGCTGCTCGAGATCCTGGAATCCGTGCTCAACAGCCACGGCGCCACGATGATCATGTCGGGCGACCTGATCCGCATCGCCGCCCTGCCGGAGGAGGGTCAGGGCCGGCGCGTCGCGGCGGCGCGTCCGCGCGCCGCCGCGGGCCAGGCCGGTCAACGCATCGAGGTGCTGCCCGTGATGCACGTGGCGGCGGCGGATCTGCGGCGCGTGCTCGAGCGCATGTTGCCGGCGGGACGCGTGCTCGGTTCGGACGATTCGCGCGGCGTCGTGATGGTGCAGGGCAGCGCCGACGAACTGCGCTTCGCCGAGGAGGCGATCCGCATCTTCGACGTCGACCAGCTCGCGAGCACATCGATAGCGCTGGTGCCGCTGGTTTCGGCCAACGCGGCCGAGCTGGTGCCCGAGCTGGAAGCAGTGCTGGGCGGCATGCGGCGCGCGGCGGATCCCGGGGTCCTGCGCGCGATCCCGATCGAGCGGCTCAACGCCGTCGTCCTGCTGGCGCGCAATCCGCAGGCGCTCAACGAGGCGCGGGCCTGGGTCCAGCGGCTGGACCGCGTGCGCCGGCCCAACGAGCAGCGCCTTTACGTCTACACGATGCAGCACGGCAAGGCGGCGACGGTGGCGCGCATGCTCAACGACGCCTTCGGCACGGACGAGGCGGCTGGGCGCGCAGGCGCGGTGACCCAGACCCCGCTGGCGGCGCCGGCGGCCGAGCCTGCCGGGCAGCAGGGCACCGGCGAGGCGGAGGCCGGCGCCACGGCGGCGTCCGTCGCGCGCGTCGCCGGCGCGGCGCGGGCCGCCGCGCCGCTCTCGCAGGCCCGCATCCGCGCCGACGAGACCAACAACGCGCTCCTCGTCTTCGCCACGGCGCGCGAATTCGCCACGCTGCGCGAGGTGCTCGCCGAGATCGACGTGCCCCCGATGCAGGTCCTGATCGAGGCCACGGTTGCCGAGGTCGTCCTCGGCAACCGCTTGCGCTACGGGGTCCAGTATCTTTTGAACACCGGCGGCGCCGGGCTTACGAACCAGGGCGCGACGGCGCTGACCCGGGGGCCCACGGCGACGCAGATCGTCGCCCCGGCCCCCGGCTTCGCCGTGACGCTGGCCGACAACCTGACGCCGCGGGTCATCCTCGATGCGCTCTCCAGCCTGACGCAGACCCGGATCATCTCGACGCCCCGGCTGCTGGTGCTGGACAACCGGGTGGCCCGGCTTCAGGTGGGTGACGTCGTCCCGATCGTCACCCAGTCCGCCGTCAGCACGCTGACCACGAACCCTCTGACCGTGAATTCGGTCCAGTATCGCGACACGGGTATCGTGCTTGAAGTCACCCCGCGGGTGAATTCGAGCGGCTTCGTCACGATCGAGATCAGCCAGTCGGTGAGCGACGTGGTGCGCACGACCACCTCGAACATCGATTCGCCCACCATCCGCCAGCGGCGCATCGTCAGTTCGATCGGCGTGCGCAGCGGCAGCACCATCGTGCTCGGCGGCCTGATCCGCGAGGACGAGGGTCGTTCCAGCAGCGGCATCCCGATGCTCCACGAACTGCCGATGATCGGGGGGCTGTTCGGGGCGCGCGACAACTCTGCCGGCCGCACCGAACTGGTGGTCCTGCTGACGCCCCAGGTGGTCCGCAACGACCAGGAGGCGCAGGACGTCACCCAGGACATCCGGCGCCGTTTCGAGGCGTTGGTCGAGGATCCGCCGGGGCGGGCATTGCGCCGGGTTCCCTGAACGCGCCGGATTGCGGCAAGGCGCGGCTGCGTTGTATTCTTTTTCCAGTTCGGGAGATCCGTGGCCGATGCTGCGGCGCCGCCGGGCGAGGAGGAGAGACCGGATGTTCAGGATCGTGCTCGCGGCGATCGTCGGCGCGTTTGCCTTGGCCGCACAGGCCGCCGACCTTCCCCAATACGACAAGGCGGTGCATCTCGGCGTTACCTCCTGCGCCGGCAGCACG
>JBIKXN010000549.1:0-2571 GCA_044355765.1 Alphaproteobacteria bacterium | reverse complement strand
GCTGTTCGAGCGCTTCGTCTCGGCGGCGCGCGACGAGCCGCCCGACATCGACGTCGATTTCGAGCATGCGCGGCGCGAGGAGGTGATCCAGTACATCTACGCGCGCTATGGCCGCACGCGTGCCGGGCTGGCCGCGACGGTGATCCGCTACCGCCCGAAGAGCGCCATCCGCGACGTCGGCAAGGCGCTGGGCCTGTCGCTCGACCTGGTCGGCAAGCTGGCCGACACGGTCTGGGGCTGGGGGCGCGACGGGCTGCAGGCCGAGCATGTGCGCGCCGCCGGCATCGATCCGGACAGCCCGCGCGTCGAACTGGCGTTGCGGCTGGCGCGCGAGCTCGTCGGCTTCCCGCGCCATCTCTCGCAGCATGTCGGCGGCTTCGTGATCGCGCGCGATCGCCTCGACGAGCTGGTGCCGGTCGTCGACGCGGCGATGGAAGGGCGCACGGTCATCGAATGGGACAAGGACGATCTCGACGCGCTCGGCATCCTCAAGATCGACGTCCTGGCGCTTGGCATGCTGACCTGCATCCGCAAGGCCTTCGATCTGGTCGAGCGGCGCACCGGCCAGCCGCTCGAGCTGGCGAGCATCCCGCGCGACGCGCCGGAGGTCTACGAAATGCTGTCGCGCGGCGACTCGCTGGGCGTCTTCCAGGTCGAGAGCCGGGCACAGATGGCGATGCTGCCGCGGCTGCGTCCGGCCTGCTTCTACGATCTGGTGATCGAGGTCGCGATCGTGCGCCCCGGCCCGATCCAGGGCGACATGGTCCATCCCTATCTGCGCCGGCGCGAGGGCCGCGAGCCCGCCGACCTGCCATCGGAAGAGCTGCGCGCGGTGCTGGGCAAGACGCTGGGCGTGCCGCTGTTCCAGGAACAGGCGATGCGCATCGCCATCGTCGCCGCCGGTTTCACCCCGGCCGAGGCCGACCGGCTGCGCCGCGCGATGGCGACCTTCCGCCATGTCGGGACGATCCATCAATTCGCCGAGAAATTCGTCGCCGGCATGCTGGCGCGCGGCTACGACCGCGACTTCGCCGAGCGCTGCTTCCGCCAGATCGAGGGCTTCGGCACCTATGGCTTCCCGGAATCGCACGCCGCCAGCTTCGCGCATCTGGTCTATGTCTCGGCCTGGCTGAAGCGCTTCCACCCCGCCGCCTTCGCCGCTGCGTTGCTCAACAGCCAGCCGATGGGCTTCTACGCCCCGGCGCAGATCGTACGCGACGCGCGCGCGCACGGCGTCGCGGTGCGACCGCCGGACGTCAACGCCAGCGCGCGCGACGCGATCCTGGAAGCCGATGGCGGGCTTCGTCTGGGGCTGGCGCAGGTCAAGGGACTCGCGGAAGAGGAAATCGCGGCACTGATCGCCGGACGCGGCACGGGCTATCGCGATCTCGCGGATCTGCGTCGCCGTGGCGGCCTGGGCGACGCCGCGCTCGCCAGGCTGGCGGCCGCCGACGCCTTCGCCGGGCTCGGGCTCGGACGGCGGCCGGCGCTCTGGCAGGCCCTGGGGCTCGACAACGAGCATCCGGAACTTTCCGACGCGCCGCTCCTCGCGGCGCTGCCGGTGCGTCCCGCCGCGCCGTCGCCTGCGGCCCTGCCGGAACTCGCGCCGGGCGAGGCGGTCGTCGCCGACTATGCGACGCTGCGGATGTCTTTGCGCGCGCATCCGCTCGGCCTGCTGCGCGGCGACCTGCCGGCATCCCGTCCGCCGATCCTGCGCGCGGCGGATCTGGAGCATGGGCGCGACGGGGCGCGCGTCGCCGTCGCCGGACTGGTGCTGGTCCGCCAGCAGCCGGGATCGGCGAAGGGCATCGTCTTCATGACCCTCGAGGACGAGACCGGCACCGCGAATCTGGTCGTGCGTCCGGATCTGTTCGCGCGCTTCCGCGCGGTCGTGCTCGGCGGAAGGCTGGTGATCGCGCGCGGGACGCTGCAGATCCAGGGGCAGACGCCGCATCGCGTGGTCCATGTCGTGGCGTCGGCGCTGGAGGATGCCAGCCGCCTGCTCGATGGTCTCGACCGCGCCGGCGCCGCGCATCCCCCGCTGTCGCCGGTGCTGGCGCGTGCCGACGAGGCCGGGTCGGCGCCGCGCGGCCGGGCCGCCTCCCCCGACGGTGCCAAACTTTTCCCAAGCCGGGATTTCCAGTGAGGCCGCCCCCGTGCCCAACCTCAGAGCCATACGCAAAAAGACGTTACAGAAAGCGGAAAACATTCGTTTTCCCTCTTTGCGCAGGCATGCGGTTGCGGCATTCTCTGCATAGCGAGCGCGGTTGCGCTCGCCCGCAACAGATCGAGGACCCGATGATGCGCACGGCCACCGCCCTGCTCGCCGCGTTGCTTGCGTCAGGCGCGACCAGCACCGCCCTCGCCCAGTCCAAGGGCTTCTATGTCGGCGGCGCGCTCGGCTACACGTCGCCCCGCGACTCCGACGTACGCGGCAACGGGATCGCCCGCACGGACACTTATGAATCCGCGCTGTCGGGCGCTGGCGTCGTCGGCTACGCCCATGGAAACGGGGTCCGTACCGAGATCGAATTGTCCGTCCGCAACAACGACGTCGACCGCGTCACCGGC
>JBIKXN010000548.1:0-2577 GCA_044355765.1 Alphaproteobacteria bacterium | reverse complement strand
GGGGCTAGCCCGAGCGGAGCGAACACGCCCCCGGCCAGCGCGCGCTCAGGCGCGTCTGACGGTCGTGGCCGGCCTGCTTGGGAACGGTTCTTCCCCATGGAGGGAGGACGCGGGAAAAACCGGGATGCGGGAAACACAGGGACGGAGCCTCGATCACCTCAGATGTGATCCGGACCGCGTCAGTCCGGCGGCGCGCGCGGGCCGCAGCCCATGGCGGCGAGGATGCGGGCGATGGCGTCCGGGTCGAGGATCGTCGCGATGGACTCGAGGGTTCCCAGGCCGCAATTCGGTCGGCTGCGCCTGTCGATGTCGTAGACCCGGCGGAGCAGGTCGGCCCGGCGCAGGACCGGCCGGGGTGTGGCCGTGGCTTCAATCCCGCTCGCCCCGGCCCGTTGCCTCACCGTCCCGCAAGGGACAACCGAAGCCAGCAACAGGGGGGCAGTCTCAAGTTAAACGTGGTCCGGGATACCCGGAGCAGATCATCGTCGCCGCGATCGACCCCCACAGGCCAGACGCAGCGTTCCGGCCAGGCGTCCCGCCGGATCGCGCGCCACGCGGCGCAGCGCGACGACGCTGTCGCGTCAGGTCGCGTTCGGGATCGCCTGCGTGGCTTCCTCGAGCTGGGCGAAGCTGGGCTGGATCTCGGACGGCACGCTCTTGCGGCCGATCTCGATCGCGATCTGCGGCGCCTGGCCGTGCAGATGGGCGACCATCGTGTCGCGGATGATCTCGTAGAATTTGTGGTCGTCGTCGAAGACCTGCTTCATGCGCGAGGCGAACGGGCCGATGAAGCCATAGGACAGGAAGATCCCGAGGAACGTGCCGACCAGCGCGCCCCCGATCATGCGGCCGAGGATCTCGGGCGGCTCGTTGATCGAGGCCATGGTCTTGATGACGCCGAGCACGGCGGCGACGATGCCCAGCGCCGGGCAGGCGTCGGCCGTCGTCTGCATCGCGCCTTGCGCGCGCGCCAGCTCGGCGTGGTGCTTCTCGAGCTCCTTGTTGATGATCTCCTCGAACTGGTGCGGATCGTCCATGCCCATCGTGATCATGCGCATCGAATCGCAGATCAGGTCGATCGCGAAATGATCCTTCACGATTTTTGGGTAGGCCGCGAATATCTTGCTCTCGTTCGGTTTCTCGATGTGCTGCTCGATCGCGATCACGCCCTTGGTCTTGGCAAGGCGCAGCAGGCTGAACATCAGGCAGAGGACGTCGATGTAGTCCTGCTTCTTGAAGCTCGGGCCGCCGAAGACCTTGCCCAGGCTCTTGACCGACTTGCCGATCGTGGCGCTGCCGTTCGCAATCAGGAACGCGCCGACGGCCGAACCGCCGATCATCATCAGCTCGAAGGGCAGGGCCTTGATGATGATCGCCATCTTGCCGCCGGCCAGGATGTAGCCGCCGAACACCATGACGAAGACCACGACGATGCCGATGATGGCGAACATTGGATGCGTGCCTCCGGAAGAGACGCGACGCTAGGCGGG
Organism: Alphaproteobacteria bacterium; assembly: GCA_044355765.1. Lineage (GTDB taxonomy): Bacteria > Pseudomonadota > Alphaproteobacteria > CACIAM-22H2 > CACIAM-22H2 > CAIOSQ01. The sequence goes on along the minus strand of JBIKXN010000548.1, from coordinate 1,087 downwards.
GAAGGTTAGCAGAGGCTTAAGGCCGTGGGCACGGTCTGTCATCGGCCTTCGCGCCGCCATGCTGCCAGGAGCGCGCCTAGACCCAGCGCGAAGACGGCCAGGGCGGGCAGAAGCGGGACCTGCAGCACGCCGGCGACGACGTGGTCGCCATTCGCCTGCATGCCGATCCAGGCGCGCGCCCCGCCGCCCGCGCCGGTCTCGCGGCCAGGGCGGATGCGGCGCAGGTCGGGCGCGCCGTCGGCCAGCCACAGGACCTGACCGCCGCTCGCCGCGGCCAGCGGCTTTAGCCTTTCCTCGGTCGTGCGCACATCGCCCAGCTCGACGGGGTTGAGCGCGCCCACCGCGCCCAGGGCCACGCGCACGCCGTCGGTGAAACGATAGAGGCCGATCTCCTCGACATCGAGCGTCGCGGTGGCGCGACCGCCGCCAACCTCGCGCAGGTCGATGCGGCGGGTCTCGCCCCCGGGACCGGTCATCTCGATGCTGGCGCCGTCGGCCTCGAGCGAGCGGCGCGTGATCTCGATCCGGCCGCCCTTCACGGCGGCGCGCAGGTCGTTCTCCTCCAGCTCGGGCTCCTTCATCAGCCAGTGGGCGACGCGGCGCAGCAATTCGGCGTGCGGGCCGCCGCCGTCGTAGCCGCGGGCCCAGAGCCAGATATGGTCGGATTGCAGCTGCGCGACGCGGCCGTCGCCGACCCGGTCGAGCAGCAGCAGCGGACGATTGGCCGCTCCGGAAAGCAGCGACTGGCCGCGGCGCTGGTCGGCGTCGATGGCCCTGAACCAGCGGCCCCAGGACGGCTCGCCGCCGGGCTCGCCGATCCCCGGCAGGTCGGCGGTCACCGGATGGCGGAAGCCGGTCTCGGTCGCGCGCGGCCGGAAGCCCTCCTCCAGCGAACGGCCGGTGGTGGCGCCGGGCATGATCTGCCCGATCGGCGAGTTGAACAGCGAATTCGAAGGGCCCTGGTTGGGCCCGACCGCCAGCAGCAGCGCGCCGCCGCGCCGCACCCAGCGCACGATGTTGTCGAGATAGATCTGGGCGAGGACGTCGCGGCGGCGATAGCGGTCGAAGATGATGAGATCGAACTCCT
>JBIKXN010000547.1:0-2578 GCA_044355765.1 Alphaproteobacteria bacterium | reverse complement strand
CCGGCGACGGCCGCGGCGCCATGACCTTCCTGCTCGGCTCCGGCTTCGGAACCGTTTCGAGCGCCCTCGTCGCCCTGCCCGCCACGATCCGCCGCCGCCGCGGGCCGCCCGCGTTTCGCTTCGCCGAAGGCCACCCGGACGCCATCGTCTGGCGGGACCTGGGGGTCGGACCGGCCGCCGTTGCGACTCAGCCGAAACGAACGGTATAAGGACCGCGCCCGGCCGCGAAGCGACAGCGCGGCCGGCCTGTTTTCGGGGCGTCGGCTGGCGCCCCTCGCCCCCCGTCGAGGGGCCCTTACGAGACATCCATGTCCCGCCGCAAGCAGATCTACGAAGGCAAGGCCAAGATCCTCTACGAGGGTCCGGAACCAGGGACGCTGGTCCAGTATTTCAAGGACGACGCCACGGCGTTCAACGCCAAGAAGAAGGGCGTGATCACCGGCAAGGGCGTGCTCAACAACCGCATCTCCGAGTACCTGATGATGCGGCTGGAGGATATCGGGGTGCCGACGCATTTCGTGCGGCGTCTCAACATGCGCGAACAACTGGTGCGCGAGGTCGAGATCGTCCCGCTCGAGGTGGTCATCCGCAACATCGCCGCGGGTTCCTTCTCGCAGCGCTACGGCATGCCGGAAGGCCAGGCGCTGCCGCGCTCCATCGTCGAGTATTACTACAAGAACGACGAACTCGGCGATCCGATGGTGGCCGAGGAGCATATCACCGCGTTCGGCTGGGCCTCGACCCAGGATCTCGACGACATCATGGCGCTGGCGTTGCGCATCAACGACTTTCTCACCGGATTGTTCCTCGGCGTCGGCCTCAAGCTCGTCGACTTCAAGCTCGAATTCGGACGGCACTGGAACGAGCACGACGAGATGCGCATCGTCCTCGCCGACGAGATCAGCCCGGACACGTCCCGCCTCTGGGACGTCAAGACCAACGAGAAGATGGACAAGGACCGGTTCCGGCGCGATCTGGGCAATGTCGAAGAGGCCTATCGCGAGGTCGCGCGGCGGCTCGGGATCTTCCCCGAGGGCGGCCCGCAGGACCTCAAGGGCCCCAAGACGATGCAGTGAGGAGCGGAGCGATGAAGGCGCATGTCCATGTGACGCTCAAGTCCGGCGTCCTCGATCCCCAGGGCCAGGCGATCCAGGCCGCGCTCGGTCATCTCGGCTTCGAGCATGTCCGCGACGTGAGGCAGGGAAAGTTCATCGTCCTGGAACTGGACGAGACCGATCGCGGCGCCGCCGAGGCCGCGGTGAAGGCGATGTGCGAAAAGCTCCTCGCGAACACCGTCATCGAGAACTACCGCTTCGAACTGATCGGGTGACCGGGGTGCGCGCCGCCGTCGTCATCTTCCCGGGCAGCAACCGCGAGGTCGACGTCGCGGATGCGATCGCGGCCGCCACCGGGCGCCGGCCCGAAATGGTCTGGCACGGCGCGGGCGCGCTGCCGGCCGCAGACCTGATCGTCCTGCCCGGCGGCTTCTCCTACGGCGATTATCTGCGCACCGGCGCGATCGCCGCCCATTCGCCGATCATGCGCGACGTCGCCGCCCGCGCCGCGGCGGGCGTGCCCGTGCTCGGCGTCTGCAACGGCTTCCAGATCCTCGCCGAAGCGCAACTGGTGCCGGGCATATTGCTGCCCAACGCCAGCCTGAAGTTCGTCTGCCGCGACGTCCATCTGCGCGTCGAGAGCCAGGCGAGCCTGTTCACGCGGCTATGCCCGCCGGGCAGCGTGCTGCGCGTGCCGGTCGCCCACCACGACGGCAACTACTTCGCTGACACCGCGACGCTCGACGCGCTGGAGGCGAACGGACAGGTCGCGTTCCGCTATTGCGCGCCCGACGGCGCGGTGACGCCGGATGCCAGCCCCAACGGATCGGCGCGCAACATCGCCGGCGTGTTCAACGCCCGGCGCAACGTGCTCGGCATGATGCCCCATCCGGAGAACGCCATCGATCGCCGCCTCGGCTCGACCGACGGCCGGCGGATCTTCGACGCGCTGGTGGAGGCGGTCGCACGATGAGCGCGCAACGCCCCAACGACCTGATGGGCCTGACCCCGGCGGAATACGACCGCGCGGTAGGGATACTCGGACGCCATCCCAACCGCACCGAGCTCGGCATCTTCTCGGTGATGTGGTCCGAGCATTGCTCGTACAAGTCGTCGAAGCGGTGGCTGAAGACCTTGCCGACCTCGGCGCCCTGGGTGATCTGCGGTCCCGGCGAGAACGCCGGCGTGATCGACATCGGCGACGGCGACGCGGTCGTGTTCAAGATCGAGAGCCACAACCACCCGTCCTACATCGAACCCTACCAGGGGGCGGCGACCGGCGTCGGCGGGATACTGCGCGACGTCTTCACCATGGGCGCGCGGCCGATCGCCAATCTCAACGCGCTGCGCTTCGGCGATCCCGCCCATCCCAGGACGCGCGCGCTGGTCGCGGGCGTCGTCGCCGGGATCGGCGGCTACGGCAACTGCGTCGGCGTGCCTACGGTCGGCGGCGAGACGAATTTCCACCCCAGCTACAACGGCAACTGCCTCGTCAACGCGATGACGGTCGGCCTCGCCCGCGC
>JBIKXN010000128.1:0-8740 GCA_044355765.1 Alphaproteobacteria bacterium | reverse complement strand
CCGAGCGCCTCGCGGCGCTCGAATCGGAGATTCCGATCGGGCGCCTGGGAACGCCGGAGGAAGTCGCGGCGGCCGTCGCGTTCTTCTGCGCCGCGGACAGCGACTGGATCACCGGCGAATCGCTAACCGTGGGCGGCGGCCTGCCCGGCCGCCGCATCCGGTGACCGCCGTTATCAGTAGCGGTCGTCGATAACCGACCGGGATTTGATCTGCCCCTTCTCGTCGTGCTCCTGCTCCCAGGTCGTATGGACGCCGCGCTCCTCGAAGAGCTGCGTGTCGAGATGGTTCATGAGCATGGCGTTCGTGCAGGCAAGGAACCGCGCCGGCTCAGCCGAATGGCACCAGTGCTGGTGCCACGCGAAGGGCGCGACGTAGAAGGAATCGCCGGCTTCCCAGTCGTAGTACTTGTCGCCGACGAGGCTGCGCCCCTTGCCCTGCAGCACGTAGTAGACGGCTTCGACCGCATGCCGGTGCAGGCTGGTCGGCTTGCCGCCGGGCGGCACCTCCTCAAGGATCGCCATCACCGTGGTGGTCGGGTGTTTGATGTAGGCATTGGCGTGGTTGCGCTCCTCGATCCAGCGCCACTGGATGTCGTCCTTTTTTAGGAAAGGCCTGTCCTTCGTCGACTTGGCCTGCTCGCGCATCTCGTTCGACGTGCGGCTGATCGGGTTGTCGTGCATGTACCCCGGACGTTCGTAGCGCTGATCCCTCGGCATGGTCGTCTCCTTGTTTCGGGTGGCGGATCATTTGTAGACGAGGTCTGGCAGGGTGGTGACGAGCGCGGGAAACGTCAGGACGAGCGCCAGCGCGAGCACCTGCAGCCCGATGAAAGGCCAGCACGCGCTGAAGATGTCCTGGAGCGAGATCTCGGGCGGCGCCACGCTCTTCAGGTAGAAGGCGGCCGGCGCGAAGGGCGGCGTGAGATAAGCGATCTGAACGGTGAGATTGAAGATCACGCCGTACCAGACCAAGTCGTAGCCGAAGCCCTTCACCAGCGGCAGGAAGATCGGCATCGTCAGGAACAGGATCCCGATCCAGTCGATGAAGAAGCCGAGAAAGAGGAACACGACGATCGAGATCGCGACGATCTGCCAGCCCTCGGCCGCGATCCCGCCGAGCAACTGCTGCGCGAAGGCGATTCCACCGATTCCGTTGTAGACGCCGATCAGGGCGTTGGTGCCGAAAACAAGCCACATCACCATGGCGCAGGTCGCCATCGTCTGCGCCAGCGCGTCGCGCACGAGCGCCCAAGTCAGCTCGCCGCGCACCCAGGCGGTGAAGATGACGCCAGCGACGCCGCAGGCGGCCGACTCGGTCACCGACGCGAAGCCCAGATAGATGCTGCCGAGGACCGAACCCGCGACGAACAGCGGCAGGCCGACGCCGCGCGCGAACTGGCCGAGCGACGGGCGCGGCCCTAGCTGGTCGGCGGCGACCGGCGGAGCCAGTTCGGGCTGCAACGTGCACCGGATGAGGATGTAGGCGATGTAGATGCCGGTCAGAAGCATGGCCGGCACGATATTCGCCATGAACAGCTCGCCGATCCCGACCCCGGCATAGAGGCCGAAGAAGACCAGCACGATGGACGGCGGCACCATCGTTCCGAGCGAGCCGCCGGCGCAGATCGTCCCAAGCGCCAGCCGCCGGTCATAGCCGAGCCGCAGCATCTGCGGCAGAGCGACGAGTCCGAGGAGGACGACCTCGCCGCCGACGATGCCCGTCGTCGCACCGAGGATGAAGGCGATCACCATGGTAAGGACGGCGACGCCGCCGCGTATCCGTCCGGCCAGGAACTGCAGCGCGGTGTAGAGTTCGCGCGCGATTCCGGACTTCTCCAGGATCGACGCCATCAGCACGAACATCGGCACGGCGACGAGCGTGAAGCCATTGGCGAGGTCGAATGTCCTGCTCGAGATCAGGAACATGCTGTCCGGCCCGAAGCTCGCCAGCGCCACGATCACGGCGATCGCGCCGGCCGCGAAGGCGAAGGGCACGCCCAGCACGAGCAGGCCGACGAGGCCGCCCAGCATCAGCAGCGAGATCAGACCGAGCGTCATGACCGCCTGCCCGCGATTCGGCGCAGGACCGTGACGCAGGTCTGGACCAGGAAGAGGACAGTCGCGACCACGAGCACCAGACGAATGACCGGCGGCAGCGGAACGTCCCATGCCCTGCCGGTGGTCTCGGGCATCCAGCGTCCACCGTCGTGCATCGAGACCGAGTCGACGAACTGCCACAGCGCGCCCCAGAACAGCCCGGTCAGGAAGACCACGCCCGCCGCCAGCGACAGCGTCAGCGACAGTCGCTCGAGTGCCTTGCCGCGGCCGTCGACGACGAAGCCGATCCGGATGTGCTGGAAGCGTGACATGACCGTGGAGCCGCCGAGCAGGAACGCGGACGCGCAGAGCGCGATCACGACTTCCTGCGTCCAGCTGGTGGGCGCGCGCAGGAAATAGCGCACGAACACTTCGCCCCAGATCAGCACGGCCGCACCGAGATAGGCGTAGCCGGTGAATGACCCCAGGCGTTCCGAAATGCGATCGATCACGGGCAACCTCGCCTTTCGCGCGCAATGCCCATCCGGCGCGCGGGGCGCGCCGGATGGGGACCGACCGGTCTCAGGCCGAAGGCGTCTTGATGCCGAGCTTGCGCATGAAGGCGAGATGGCTGTCGACCATCTCCTTCGCCGCCGGGCTCTGCGCGCTCATGTCCCGCCACATCGCGAAGAGATGCTCGCGTATCTTGTCGTACTCGGCCGCCTCCCAGCGGATCAGCTGGACTCCTTGCGCCTGCACACGCTTGACGGCCTCCGCGTCCTCCTTCGCGTACATTTCCTGGACATGCTTGGAGAAGGCGCGGAGTTCGGCCTCGACGGTCTGCTGGAGATCGGCGCCGAGCGCGCCCCACGCGCGCTGCGACACGCTGACGTCGGTTGTACCCATCGAATGCCGGGCATAGATCTCGTACTTGGCCACCTTGTGCAACCCGAGCGTGTCGTTGAAGGCGATCCAGGCCCCGTCGGTGGCGTCGATGACTCCGGACTCCAGGGCGTTGAAGACTTCGGGCGTCGGCAGGACGACGACGCCGGCACCGGCGCGTCGGAACAATTCGCTCACCGTGCCCTGCGGCGCGCGGATCTTCATGCCTTTGAGGTCTTCGAGCTTTGTCAGCGGCCGCTTCGAGGGCAGCCATTCCTCCGGGGTGTAGATGTTGGCGATGAAATAGGCCCCGAACCGGCCATAGAGTTTCCGCGCCAGTGCCAGGCCACCGCCCTCGTCGAACCAGCGATTGCGCTGCGCCGCGTCCTCGTAGGCCGCGAGCGTGTCGCCCATCACGGCGAAGGCCGGATCCTTGCCCGCGAAGTACGGCGCGCCCGAGAAATGCCCGGTCAGAACGCCGCTGCGCATCGCATCGAGCGTGTCGGTGACCGGCACGACCGCGCCGATCGGCAGCGCTTCGATCTCGATCGCGCCGTTGGTCTTGCGCGCCAGGGCCTCGCCCCATTTTGCGAACTCCCCCATGACCGGGAAGTTCATCGGCACGAAGCCCTGGATACGCCATCTGTGCTTCGTCTGCGCCCGCGCGACGGCGGGGGCGGCGAGCGCTGCGGCAGCGAGCGCGATGGTCCTGCGACGCGTGACGTTTGTCTTCATCGTGGTCCTCCCTTTTCCTGTGCTGGTTGCGGATTCACTGGATCATGGGCTGCGGCTTGTCCTGCTTCGCGTTCCATTCCTGGAACAGCGGACAGAACTCGCAATGCGACGCGATGAGGATGAGGTCCTGCGTGCCGACCACCTTTGCCTTGTGCGGAACGCCCTGGCGCAGGATGAAGGCGTCGCCCTCCTTCAGATGGAAGGTCTCGCCATCGGCTTCCAGAACGATCTCGCCCTGGATGATGTAGGTGCAGTCGTCGCCCGGATTGGTGTGCAGGTCGCTCTCCAGGCCCGGCTTGGCGCGGTACATGGAGAAGCGCACGTAGTCCGATCCGTTGCCCGGACTGAAGAAGATGCGCTTCTCGATCTGTCCGCGCGTCTCGGCCTTGGTGTCCGCCACCCGGCGGATCACCACCCTGCGGTCGTTCGGATTCGTCGTGTCAGCCATGTTGCCTCCTAGTTGCTCGTGAGCGATTCGAGGATGGTGATCGCGCAGGCCGCCTCGTCGAACCCGACGACGCCGCCGCCGTTCTCGGCGAGGCCGACGCGCGCATGTTCCGCCTGCCGCGCGCCCGCTTCGCCGCGCAGCTGGGTGCAGAGCTCGTGGATCATCGACAGGCCGGTGGCGCCGACGGGATGTCCCTTCGAGACCAGCCCGCCCGAGAGGTTGACCGGCCTTTCCCCGCCGAGCGAGGCGGCTCCGGATTCGACCCACGTCCCGCCGCGACCCTCGGCGCAAAAGCCGAGCATCTCAGCCTGATAGATCTCGCAGAACGACGTTGCGTCGTGGACCTCGGCGAGGTCGACGCGTTCCGGGCCGAAGCCGGCCATGCGATAAGCCCGCTCCGCCGCGATCCGGCTCAGCCCCGGCTCCGAAGGGTCGCGGTACTTGCCGCCCGACAAAGCGCTGGCGCGGACCCGGACGGCGCGACGCTGCACGGCCTCCGGCTGCCGCCGCAGGAAGGCTTCGGAGCAGAGCAGCGCCGCCGCGGCGCCGTCGCCGATCGGGGCGCACATGGCGCGGGTCAGCGGGTGAGACACCACGCGATCCTGCAGCGCCTGGTCGACCGAGACCTCGAAGCGATACTGGGCAAGCGGATTCAGGCTGCCATGACGGTGGTTCTTCGACGCCCCGGCGGCGATCTGCCGCTGCGTCGTCCCGTATCGAGCCATGTGCCAGCATGCCTGCATCGCGTAGGTGTCCATGAACACCGTGCCGCGCGACGCCGCGGGATCGAAGCTCATGCCGATCCGCTCGCCCGCACGGCGGTAATAGGCGATCCACTCCTGCGGATCGAACTGGTCGATCCCGCCCTCGAAGATCTCCTGGGTGCGGCCGGGATCGCCCTGGACGAAGGTCTTCTCGACGCCGATCGCGAGCGACATGTCCGCGACGCCCGAAAGGATGTCCTTCCAGGCGCCGTGGAAGGCCATCGACGCGGTCGCGCAGCCGCCCTCCACGTTGATCGTCGGCACGCGCTCCGGGAACAGGCCTTCGCGCACCAGCGGCGTCAGGCAGACCTGGCCGCGGATGTTGCGCTGGCCGAAGCTGCCCATCCCGCAATTCCCGAACCATGCGGCCTCGATCGCGTCGCCGCGCTCGAGGCCGGCATCGGCGAGCACGGCGAGATAGGCCTCGCGCGTCAGCTGCTTGAAACTCTTGTCGGGCTGCTTGCCGAAGGCGGTGCAGGCGGCGCCGATGACGAAGACCTCGCGCATGGCTCAGCCGGGCTCCAGCTGGATCTTGCCGTTGCGGCCGTCGCGCGCCGCGTGGGCGAGCGCCTCGCCGACGCGCGCGAAGGGATACACAGCGGCGACCGGCATCGCGAGCGTCCCGTCCGAGACCCGCGCCACGATGTCGGCATAGAGCCGCCGCACGCGGTCGGGCGACGCGCCGCGGAACCAGCGCGCGAGCCAGAATCCCCGCACGCGGATGTCGCGGAACACCAGATCATGCGGCGCCACGCTGCAGGGCTCGCCTGACAGCAGGCCGTAGTTGACCAGCGTTCCGCCCTCGCCGAGCGCCGCAGCGAGCACGCCGGTCGCGCGACCGCCGACCGCATCGAGGGCCAACGCGATTCGCGCGCCGCCGCTCGCGTCGTGCAGCCATCCCGCCGCAGCGGTCGGTTCCGCTCCGTCGTCGACGACAACGGCGTCCGCGCCGTCCGCGCGCAGCGCCGCATCGAGACCGCCGCGACGCACCACCGCCGCGACCTTCAGACCGCGCGCGCGCGCCAGCCGGGTCACGCAGCGTCCCACCGCGGAATTCGCCGCGTTCTGCGCCACCCAGTCGCCCGGCCGCAGTTCGACGATGTCCTCGAGCATCGCGAGCGCGGTCGCCGGATTGGCCTTGATCATCGCCGCCTGCGCGGGATCGATGTCCCCAGGCAGCCGGACGACGCTCTGGGCCTTCGCGACGATGATCTCGCGCCAGCAGCTCGTGCCCATCGGCATGGCGAGATCGCCAGGCGCGAAGCCGTCCACGCCTGGGCCGACCGCCTCGACGCGCGCCGCGCATTCCGAGCCGGGCACAGCCGGCAGGCGGGGCAGATCCCCGTAGCGACCGGACACGAGCAGCAGATCGGCGGGATTGATGTTCGCGCGCAGGACGCGCAGCCGCAGTTCGCCCGGTCCCGGCGGTGCCGGATCCGGCCGTTCGACGCAGCGCGCCACCTCCGTCGGCGGGCCGAAGCGCTCGACGACCACGGCCTTCATGGCGGCGGCTGCCTGCGCTTGAGGGCGCGCATGTCGTGGGCCCGCGCATCGGCGCAGGGATCGACGCCTTTCGCGAAGATCAGCCCCTTCTGGATCTTCTGCGTGCTCGTACGCGGCAACGTGTCGACGAAGACGATCCAGCCGGGCAGCTTGTGATAGGCAAGCCGGCCGCGCGCATGGGCGACGAGGGCCTCGGCGAGGTCCGCATTGGCCTGCGCGGAGTCGGTCGCGACGACGCAGGCCATCACCTCCTCGTCGCGCAGCGCGTCGGGGACCGCGAGCACGGCGACCTGCGCCACCGCCGGATGGTCCACCAGGGCGTTCTCGACCTCGGCGGCGGAGATGTTCTCGCCGGAGCGGCGGATGATGTTCTTCCGGCGCTCGACGAAATGCAGCATGCCGTCCTCCTCCTGGAAGACGACGTCGCCGGTGTGGAACCAGTCGCCCCGCCAGGCCTCCGCGGTCGCCGGGTCGTCCTTCAGGTAGCCGCGAAAGAACCCGAAGCGCGGGTCTGGGCCGTCCCAGCGAACCACCAGTTCGCCGGCCGTTCCGCGCGGAACCTCGCGATCCTGCTCGTCGACCACGCGCGCCAGGTATCCGCCGCCGGGCCGCCCGAACGCGCGCGTGTCGATCCGGCGCGGCTCGTGGCAGTCGCCGAAGAAACGGCCCGTCTCGGTCATGCCCCAGACCTCCACCATCGCGATGCCGAAGCGACGCTCGAACTGCACGTGCAACTGCGGATCGATGCCCGCGCCGAGCCCGAACTTGACGCGATGCGCCCGCTCCTCGGCGCAGGGCGGCGCCTTGAGCAGCAGCGGCGGCATGATGCCGAGATAGTGGATCGCGGTCGCGCGCGTCGCCACCACATCGCGCCACCACGTGTCGGGGTGGAAACGGTCGGGCAGGATCAGGCAATTGGCCGTCAGGATCAGCGCGGTCGAGGTGTTGGTTCCGACATTGACATGGAACACCGGCAGCGGGACGAAGACCCGCTCGCGGCCGCGCTCCAGCGTGAGGCGCCCGCCGATGCCGGCGTACCAGTCCCCGACCGCGAACATGAAAGCGTTGTCGATCACGCAGCCTTTCGGCCGCCCCGTCGTTCCCGAGGTGTAGATGATCGCGGCTTCGCCGTCGCGCGCCGGGGCGCGATCCTCGGCACGACGCTCCGGCACCGGCGGCTGCGCGACCTCCCCGCCGAGAACGAGGATCGGCAGCGGCCGCGCGCGCCCGGCGGCCGCGGCGTGCATGCGCTGAGCGTGCCGCTGCAGGACGATCGCGAGATCGACGTCGCTGTGATCGACGATGTAGGCGAGTTCGTGCGGCATCGAGTCGCCGTTGACGGGCACGACCGCGACGCCCAGCCCGTTCAGCGCCCACATGTGCAGGAAGTGATCGGGACGGTTGTCGAGCATGAGCGCGACGCGATGCCCGCAGCCGTATCCCGCCGACCTATAGGCCTGCCGCAACCGATCGATCGCCGCCAGTCCGTCGCCGTAGGTCAGTTCGACGCCCTCGGGCGCGTAGTCGCGGCCGTCGCGCGCCGGCACGCAGAGCCATGCATTGTCCGGGTGCGCGGCGGCGGTCGCGCGGAACGCTTCGTAGACGGTCGCGGGCGCGTTCATGGAGGCACCGCCTCGATCAGCATCGCCATGCCCTGCCCCGCACCCAGGCACATCGACAGGACCGCGCGGCGCCCGCCGACCTCGGACAGATGCTGGATCGCGGTCATCGCCATGCGCAGCCCCGTGACCGCGGGCGGGTGACCGATGGAGATGCCGCCGCCATACAGATTGTGGCGGTCGCGCGGGATGCCGAGTTCGCGCTCGGCGTGAAGGTTGACGACCGCGAAGGCCTCGTTGATCTCGAAATAGTCGATGTCGCCGACCGAGAGCCCGGTGCGTGCGAGCAGCGCGCGGATCGCCGGCACGGGTCCATGGCCCATGATCCGCGGCGGCACGCCGACGACGGCCCAGTCGACGATGCGCGCACGCGCCGCCACGCCATGCGCGGCGAGCGCCGACGCTTCGCCGACGATCATCGCGGCGGCGCCGTCGTTCACGAGGCTGGAAGAACCCGCGGTGACCAGTCCACCGGGACGAAAGGCCGGCTTCAGCGTGGCGAGCTTGGCCGGCGTCGCGTCGCGGCGCGGTCCCTCGTCGCGAGCGACCAGACGCGTCGTCCGCCCGTCCGGCGCCTCCAGCGGCGCGATCTGGCGTCCGAGGAACCCGCTGTCCTGCGCCGCCACCGCGCGCGCCTGGCTCATCGCGCCCCAGGCGTCCATCGCCTCGCGTCCATGGCCGAATTCGGCGGCGAGCGTCTCCGCCGTCTCGCCCATGTATTCGCCGCCGAACGGGCAGCGATAGGCCCAGTCG